>NZ_JBAUJB010000099.1:0-17385 GCF_049683355.1 Mycobacterium sp. | reverse complement strand
GGGTTGCAGCGGCGGTGGTTGGCCGCGGCCGAGCGCGGTGGGCCGGCGGCGGCCCAGGCCGAGCGTGACCTCGACGCCGTCACCGCGCTGTTCGACGTCGCCGAACAGTACGTCGCGCGGACAGCGGGGGCCTCGCTGCGCGGACTGATCGACCACGTCGCCGCACTCGCGCTGCCTCCCGTCCGCCGCGACGACGCTCCTCGCACCGACGCGGTCGCGGTGCTCAGCGCGCACTCGTCGTTGGGTCGCGAGTGGGACTTCGTGGTGATTGCAGGACTACAGGAAGGTCTGTGGCCCAACGTCTCTCCACGCGGCGGGGTGCTCGCCACCCAGCAGCTGGTCGATGTCATCGATGGTGTCGCCGACGCCGGGGAGCGTGGACTCTCCAGCAGGGCACCGCTGCTCGCCGAGGAACGCCGGCTGCTGATCGCGGCCATGGGCCGCGCGCGCAGCAGGCTGTTGGTGACGGCCGTCGACAGCGACGACGGGGATGACGCGATGCTTCCGTCGTCTTTCTGTCGCGAGCTCAGCGCGGTGGCGACCGAACCGCTCGCCGAGGACGCCGCGCCGATCCGGGCTCCCCGGGTGCTGGCCCCGGCGGCGCTTGTCGGACGCCTGCGGTCGGTGGTCTGTTCGGCTCCCGGTGCGGTGTCCGATGAGGAGAGATATTGTGCGGCAGCACAGTTGGCGCGTCTCGCCGCGGCCGGTGTGCACGGCACCGACCCGTCGTCCTGGTATGGCATGCGCGCACTGTCCACCGAGGAACCACTGTGGGACGGCGGGGACGGCGACGCCCACGTGGTGACGTTGTCGCCGTCGACCTTGCAGATGCTCTCGGACTGCCCGCTGCGGTGGCTGCTCGAACGGCACGGCGGTTCCGCCGGGCGTGACGTGCGCTCCGCGCTGGGGTCGTTGGTGCACGCCCTGGTGTCCGAGTCGGGCAAGACGGAGTCCCAGATGCTCAACGACCTCGAGAAGGTCTGGAGTGAACTGCCTTTCGACGCGCAGTGGCACGCCGACAACGAGCTGGTCCGCCACCTGGAGATGCTGTCGGCGTTCCTGCGCTGGCGTGCGGACACCCGCCACGAGCTCACCGAGGTCGGAACCGAGGTCGAGGTGGACGGACAAGTCGCCCATCCCGGCGACGGGTCCCCCGCGGTGCGGGTCCGCGGCCGTCTCGACCGCCTCGAGCGCGACAGTGAGGGCAGACTCGTCGTCGTCGACATCAAGACCGGCAAGAGCCCCGTCAGCAAGGACGACGCCCAGGCCCACGCCCAGCTGGCGATGTACCAGCTGGCCGTCGCCGAAGGGCTGCTCGCCGAGGGGGACGAGCCCGGGGGCGGACGCCTCGTCTACATCGGCAAGGCCCGCGGCGGCGGGGCGACCGAACGCGATCAGGCTCCGATGACCCGCGACGGCCACGCCGAGTGGCACTCGCTGATTCATCGGGCCGCCGCGGCGACGCAGGGTCCGCAGTTCCTCGCGCGGGTCAACGACGGCTGCGCGCACTGCCCGGTCCGGACCATGTGCCCCGCCCAGGAGACCAGGAGTGAACAGTCATGACGCCGCGGTACAGCCCCACCGAGTTGTCCTCCGCTCTCGGCCTTTTCGCGCCGACCGAGGAGCAGGCCGCGGTCATCGCCGCGCCGCCGGGTCCGCTGGTGGTGATCGCCGGCGCCGGTGCGGGCAAGACCGAGACGATGGCGGCGCGGGTGGTGTGGTTGGCCGCCAACGGATACGCCCGTCCCGGCGAGGTGCTGGGTCTGACGTTCACCCGCAAGGCAGCAAGCCAGCTGTTGCGCCGGGTCCGCTCCCGGCTGGCCCGCCTCGCCGGTGCCGGACTGCTGATTCCCGGCACCCCCACCCCCGACCTCAGCGACGACCCCGTCACGGTCGGCACCTACCACGCATTCGCGGGCACGCTGCTGCGTGAATACGGCCTGCTGCTTCCGGTCGAGCCCGACGCCCGGCTGCTCGGCGAGACGGAGCTGTGGCAGTTGGCGTTCCGGGTGGTGTGTGAGCATCCCGGCGCGCTGGACACCGAGAAGTCACCCGCGGCGATCACCGCGATGGTGCTGCGGCTGGCCGGTGCGCTGGCCGAGCACCTCGTGGACACCGAACAGCTCTGTGACACCCACATCGAGCTCGAGCGGCTGGTGCACACGTTGCCGGCCGGCCGGCACCAGCGCGACAAAGGACCCAGCCAGTGGCTGCTGCAGATGCTGGCCACCCAGACCGAACGCACCGCGCTGATCCCGCTGATCGACGCGCTGCACCGGCGGATGCGCGACGAACGGGTCCTCGACTTCGGCATGCAGATGGCCTCGGCCGCGCGGCTGGCGTCCCGGTACCCCCAGGTCGGTGAGCAACTGCGGCAGCGCTACCGGGTGGTGCTGCTCGACGAGTACCAGGACACCGGGCACGCGCAGCGGGTGGCGCTGTCGTCGTTGTTCGGCGGCGGCGCCGACGACGGGCTGGCGCTGACGGCCGTCGGTGATCCCATCCAGTCGATCTACGGGTGGCGCGGCGCCTCGGCGACCAACCTGCCGCGGTTCACCACCGACTTCCCCCTGTCGGACGGCAGCCCGGCGCCCAGTCTGGAATTGCGCACCAGCTGGCGCAACCCTCCCGAGGTGCTACACCTGGCCAACGCGGTGTCGGCGGATGCACGGCACCGGTCGGTGGCGGTGCGGTCGCTGCAGGCCCGCCCCGACGCCGGTGGCGGCGACGTGCGCTGTGCCTTGCTGCCCGACGTGGTGGCCGAACGCGAATGGGTGGCCGAGAAGGTGGCGCGGCTCTACCACGAGGACGTCAGCGCGGCCGGTGCAGCTCCCACGGCCGCAGTCCTGGTGCGCCGCAACGCCGATGCCGCTCCGATGGCCGAGGCGCTCACCCGGCGCGGGGTGGCGGTGGAGGTCGTCGGCCTGGCCGGGCTGCTCTCGGTGCCCGAGGTCGCCGATGTGGTCGCGATGCTGCGGCTGGCGGCCGACCCCATGACGGGAGCTGCGGCGATGCGGGTCCTCACCGGTCCCCGCTGGCGTCTGGGTGCGCGTGACATCACCGCCTTGTGGCGGCGCGCCGTACAGCTCGACGACGTCGGTGCGTCGGCGCCTCGGGGCGGGGTCGATCAGGCCCTCGCACAGGTCGCCCCGGATGCCGACGCGGCGTGCCTGGCCGATGCGCTCTGCGACCCGGGGCCTGCCGCCGCTTACTCCCCGATCGGGTACCCGAGGATCGTGGCGTTGGGCCGGGAGTTGACGGGGCTGCGTGCCCACCTCGACAGCCCGCTGCCCGAGCTGGTCGCCGAGGTCCGTCGTCTCCTCGGCGTCGACGCGGAAGTCAGGGCCACGCAACCGGTTTCGGTGGGCTGGGCGGGAACCGAACACCTCGACCGCTTCGGCGACGTGGTCGCCGACTTCTCCGCCCGGCCCGGCGCCACGGTGTCGGCGCTGCTGGCGTTCCTCGACACGGCTGAACAGGTCGAGAACGGGCTGGCGCCCGCCGAGATCACGGTGGCCGCCGATCGGGTGCAGATCCTGACGGTGCACGCGGCCAAAGGTCTGGAATGGCAGATCGTGGCGGTGCCGCACCTCAGTGGACGGGTGTTCCCCTCGACGGCGTCCCCGCGCACCTGGCTGTCCGACGCGGCCGACCTGCCGCCGCTGCTGCGCGGTGACTGCGCGACCGTGTCCGCACACGGGGTCCCGGTCCTCGACACCTCGACGGTCAACGACCGCAAAGCGTTGTCGGACAGGATCTCCGAACACAAGCGCAGCCTCGACCAGCGGCGGACCGACGAGGAGCGGCGACTGCTCTATGTCGCGGTCACCCGCGCCGAGCACACCCTGCTCCTGTCGGGCCATCACTGGGGCGCCACCGGGGCCAAACCCCGGGGCCCGTCGACGTTCCTGAGTGAACTCAAGTATGTCATCGACGAGTCCGCCGCGGCAGGGACCCCGTGCGGGGCCGTGGACGTCTGGGCCGACGCCCCTGCAGACGGTGAACCGAACCCGCTGCGCGATCAGATAGTCGAGGCCATGTGGCCCGTCGACCCGGTCGGGGGTCGCCGCGAGCACGTCGACCGCGGCGCCGAGTTGGTGGCACGGGCGTTGGCGGACGGAACCGACGACGGCTCCGCCGACGTGCACGGCTGGGCCGCCGACGTCGACGCGCTGCTCGCCGAACGCGAACTCGCCGCACACCGGCCCACCCCGCCGCTGCCGACGCAGCTGTCGGTGAGCACATTGGTCGATCTCGGTCGCGATCCCGAGGCTGCGGCGCAGCGACTTCACCGGCGGCTGCCGCGGCGTCCGGATTCCCAAGCGCTGTTGGGAACGGCGTTCCACGAGTGGGTGCAACGGTACTTCCAGGCCGAGAAGCTGTTCGACCTTGACGACCTGCCCGGTGCGGTGGATGCCGATCGCCAGGACCGCGGCGAGCTCGAGGAGTTGCAGGCGGCGTTCGCGGTGTCCGCCTGGGCGGCGCGCACCCCGCTCGATGTGGAGGTGCCGTTCGACATGGTGCTCGGCGGGCGGGTGGTGCGCGGGCGCATCGACGCGGTCTTCGCCGACGACGACGGTGGGGTGACGGTGGTGGACTGGAAGACCGGTGAGCCTCCGTCCACGCCGGAAGAACTGCAGCTCAACGCTGTTCAGCTGTCGGTCTACCGACTGGCGTGGGCGGGGCTGCGGGGCTGCCCGGTCTCGACGGTGCGCGCCGCATTCCACTACGTGCGCAGTGGGCGCACCATCGTCCCCGATGCGCTGCTCAGCGCCGAGGAGGTGGCCGAACTGATGGAACTGCCGGCCGCGTGATCCCGAGGGCCGGGCTAACTCTCCCGGTAGACCTTCAGCGCCTGCAGGATCATCGGGATCTGCAGGGGCAACCGGGCGATGGCGATCAGACGCATCGGCAGCGACTTGGTCGGATCGTTGAACCACATCCTGACCATGTTCACGTTCCCCGGGAACACGCCGAGGAACAGCGCGATTGCCGCCAGCGCGCCCACCCGGCGGGTCTTGGGGGCCACCAGCATGCCGCCGACGGCGACCTCGGCGACACCCGAGGCGAGCGTGTAGAAGCGCGCGCTGCCGGGGAGTTCGACCGGGACGATGGTGTCGAACGGTTTCGGGGCGGCGAAGTGCAGCACCCCCATCCCGATCAGCCAGGCACCCATCTTGGCGCCACGCGACGAAGTGGTGATCTGCTGCAGTTCGGGCGGGGGGGAGGTCATGGTTACATTGTGCTGGTGTTGCAGGCTCCGACGGTGACGGACCCCCATGGTTAGAGGGCGCTTACGGCGCCGGCTCGGCAGGATCAATCGGTCACTCGCCGATCAACCGGTGCACTCGCTCGTCGATCGTGTCGAGATCCCGCATGAGGTGGCCAGTCCCTGGGTGCGGATCACCAAGCGGATCGTCATCGCGATGGGCGTGCTGTGCGCGGTGGTGCTCATCGTCTACATCGACCGTGACGGGTACAGCGACACCCAGAAGAACGGCCTGTCGCTGCTCGACTGCTTCTATTACGCGACGGTTTCGCTGTCGACGACCGGATACGGCGACATCGCCCCCATCACCGAGACCGCCCGGCTGGTCAACATCGTGATCATCACGCCGCTGAGGGTGGCGTTCCTGATCGTGCTCATCGGTACGACGGTGGAGACACTGACCACCGAGTCGCGGCAGGCATTCAGGATCCAGCAGTGGAGGAACAACGTGCGCAACCACACGGTCGTCATCGGCTACGGCACCAAAGGCCGCACTGCGGTCGCGGCGATGGTCGGCGATGAGATGGCCCCGGCCGACATCGTGGTCGTCGACGAGAACCCGGCGGCACTCGAGCGCGCCAAGAGCGCCGGGCTGGTCACGGTCCGCGGCAGCGGCACGGACTCCGAAGTGCTGCGGCTGGCCAGCGTGCAGCACGCCAAGTCCATCATCGTGGCCGCCAATCGTGACGACACCGCCGTCCTCGTCACCCTCACCGCACGGGAACTCGCACCTAAGGCCAAGATCATCGCCGCGGTGCGCGAGGCCGAGAACCAGCACCTGCTCCGGCAGTCCGGTGCCGACTCGACCGTGGTGACCTCCGAGACCGCCGGCCGGTTGCTCGGCATCGCGGTGCAGACTCCCAGCGTCGTCGAGATGATGGAGGATCTGCTGACCCCGGATGCCGGGTTCGCGATCGGCGAGCGGGAGGTCACCCCGAAGGAGGCCGGCGGGTCGCCGCGGCACCAGAGCGACATCGTCCTCGGTGTGGTGCGCAACCAGAAGTTGCTGCGCGTGGACGACCCGGAGGTCGACGCGCTCGAGCTCGGGGATCGGCTGCTGTTCATCCGCAGCGCGGACAGCGACCGATGAGCGCGCCGGGGTTCCGGCTGCGGAACATCCCGCTGCTGTCGCGGGTCGGTGCCGACCGCGCCGACGCGCTGCGCACCGACGTCGACGCGGCCGTCGCGGGATGGCCGGACGCCCTGCTGCTGCGGGTGGACCGCCGCAACCGGGTGCTGATCTCCGAGGGTCGGGCGGTGCTCGGCCGGGCCGCCGAGGTGGGTGACGCGCCGCCGCAGGACGCGGTGTTCCTCGGACGTCTCGCCGACGGCCGTCATGCCTGGGCGATCCGCGCCGAGCTCCAGCCTCCGGAGGATCCCCGGGCACCGACCGAGGTGCTGGATCTGCGTCGGGCCGGAGAGGTGTTCGACGACGTCAGTGCGCAGCTGGTGGCGACCGCCACCGCGCTGTTGAATTGGCATGACAGCGCCCGGTTCAGCCCCGTCGACGGGTCGGCCACCACGGCGATCAAGGCGGGCTGGTCACGGGTGAACCCGGCGACCGGGCGAGAAGAGTTCCCGCGCATCGACCCCGCGGTGATCTGTCTGGTGCACGACGGACACGACCGCGCTGTGCTGGCCCGTCAGACGCTGTGGCCGGAGCGGTTGTTCTCGATTCTGGCCGGGTTCGTCGAGGCCGGCGAGTCGTTCGAATCCTGTGTGGTTCGCGAGATCTCCGAGGAGATCGGCCTGACCGTCACCGATGTCGAGTACCTGGGCAGCCAGCCGTGGCCGTTCCCGCGGTCGCTGATGGTCGGATTCCACGCGCTCGGCGAACCCGAGCAGGAGTTCTCGTTCAACGACGGCGAGATCGCCGAGGCGGGATGGTTCACCCGCAGCGAGATCCGCGAGGCGTTGGAGCTGGGGGATTGGAGCAGCGACAGCTCCTCGCGGTTACTGCTGCCCGGCTCCATCTCGATCGCCCGGGAGATCATCGAATCCTGGGCGGCCCTGGACTAGCCGGCCAGGATCAGCCGGCGAGCTTGGCCTTGACCTGCGCCCCGCTCGGATTCGTCAGCGTGGAACCGTCGGCGAACCGCAACGTGGGCACGGTCTGATTCCCGCCGTTGGCCGAGGCCACAAATTCGGCGGCGGCCGGATCGGCCTCGATGTCGACCTCGGTGAAGGCGATGCCCTCGTTCTTGAGGACTTTCTTCAGGCGGACGCAGTAGCCACACCACGTGGTGGTGTACATGGTCACCGCAGCGGTGTCGTCGGAGCTCATAAGCACATCAACGTAGCCGATGCCGCCCGCATGCCCGCGTCGCGGCCCACGAATGTCGGGCCGCGCTGACATGATGGTCGGCATGTCCCCAACGGCCTCGCGTGACCGGTTGCTGGGCGACCTCGACGAGGAGCAGCGGGAGGCGGTGCTCGCCGCCCGCGGACCTGTCTGCGTGCTGGCCGGCGCCGGCACCGGCAAGACCCGCACCATCACCCGTCGGATCGCCCACCTGGTGACCGCTGGGCACGTCGCACCCGCACAGGTGCTCGCGGTGACGTTCACCCAACGCGCGGCGGGGGAGATGCGCGGGCGGCTGCGTGCGCTCGACGACGGCACCGGCACCGGGGCCGTGCAGGCGATGACGTTCCACGCCGCGGCCCGTCGCCAGCTGTCATACTTCTGGCCCCGGGTGGTGGGAAGCACCCAGTGGCAGTTGCTGGACACCAAGTTCTCGATCGTCGCCCAAGCCGCCAACCGCGGTGGGTTGCCGACCAGCACCGACGACGTCCGCGACCTCGCCGGTGAGATCGAATGGGCCAAGGCCTCGTTGATCAGTCCCGAGGATTACCCGTCCGCGGTCGCCGCGGTCGGGCGTGACATCCCGTTCGACGCAGGCAAGGTCGCCACGGTGTACGCCGGCTACGAGACACTCAAAGCCCGCGGGACCGACCTCATGCTGCTCGACTTCGATGACCTGCTGCTGCACACCGCCGCGGCGATCGAGAACGACGCCGCGGTGGCCCAGGAGTTCCGGGACCGTTACCGCTGCTTTGTGGTCGACGAATACCAGGACGTCACCCCGCTGCAGCAGCGCGTCCTGGACGCCTGGCTCGGCAACCGTGACGACCTCACCGTCGTCGGTGACGCCAACCAGACCATCTACTCGTTCACCGGTGCCTCCCCGCGGCAGCTCCTGGACTTTTCCAGGCGCTTCCCCGAGGCCGCGGTGATCCGCCTGGAGCGGGACTACCGGTCGACCCCGCAGGTGGTGTCGCTGGCCAACCGGGTGATCGCCGCGGCCCGCGGCCGGATGGCGGGCAGCAAGCTACACCTCGTCGGCCAGCGGCCACCCGGGCCCGAGCCGACGTTCAGCGAGTTCCCCGACGAGGTCGCCGAGGCGGCGACGGTGGCGCGCAACATCAAGAAGCTCCTCGACTCGGGCACGGCGCCCGCTGAGGTGGCGGTGCTCTACCGCATCAACGCGCAGTCGGAGGTCTACGAGGAGGCGCTCACCGAAGTGGGTGTCCCGTACCAGGTCCGCGGCGGGGAAGGATTCTTCAGCCGCCAGGAGATCCGGCAGGCACTGCTGGCCCTGCAGCGCACCGCCGAACGCGACACCGGCGACCTCGAACAGCCGCTGCCGGACGTCGTGCGGGCGACGCTGGAGCCGCTGGGGCTGACCACCGAACCGCCGGCGGGCACCAAGGCCCGGGAGCGCTGGGAGGCGCTGGTCGCGCTGGCCGAACTGGTCGACGAGGAAGTCGCGCAGCGCCCGCAACTCGACCTGCGGGCCCTGGTCGTCGAGTTGCGCCAGCGCGCCGACGCCCGCCACCCACCGGTGGTGCAGGGCGTCACGCTGGCGTCGTTGCACGCGGCCAAGGGCCTGGAGTGGGACGCGGTGTTCCTGGTCGGGCTCGCCGACGGCACGCTGCCCATCTCCCACGCGCTGTCCCACGGCCCGGACAGCGAACCCGTGGAGGAGGAACGGCGGCTGCTGTACGTCGGAATCACCAGGGCGCGAATGCATCTGGCGCTCAGCTGGGCGCTGGCCCGGACTCCGGGCGGCCGGCAGGGCAGGCGGCCGTCGCGTTTCCTCAACGGCATCGCGCCGCAATCGCAACGCGACGACGGCCCGAGCCGGTCACGCAAACCTCGGGGTCCGGCGCCGCGCTGCCGGGTCTGCAACTCCGCGCTGTCCTCGCCGGCGGCGATCGTGCTGCGCCGGTGTGAGAACTGTCCGTCCGACCTCGACGAGCAGCTGCTCGCCGAACTCAAGGACTGGCGGCTGCGGATCTCCAAGGAGATGAGCGTGCCCGCCTACGTGGTGTTCACCGACAACACCCTGATCGCGATCGCCGAGGAGATGCCGACCGACGACGCCGCGCTGGTCGCCATCCCCGGCATCGGCGCCCGCAAGCTCGAACAGTTCGGCCCCGACGTGCTGTCGATGGTCAAGAGCCGCCAAACGTCGTAAAAATCGTGCCAAACCTGCTGGTCAGAAAATCGCTTGTCGGGTTTGGCTGCTGCCGTCTAGCCTCAGAACACACAGACGACGGCCATGTGCGAAAGGAGGGTGTCTCGATCATGACAAGCAACAACGTCTTCGGCGGCGTACGCGCTGCACGCGTTGCCGGCATGCCGGGGACCTTCCACGCCTTTGCTTGGGCGCATCCCGCCGCCGCCATCCCGGCTACCGCCGCTATTGCGGCGCCGCGTAAGCGCCGCGCCGCAGCCGGCACGACTGCCGCGTCCGTGAATCGGGGCTCCATCTAGCCAGAGCCCACGAAACGCCCTCAGGCCACGGACCCGCAATCACCCGGATCCGTGGCCAGATTCGTTTCAGGGCTCGTCACAGCCTCTCGAACTCGAAGACCTGGTCGCAGATCCATCCCAGACAGATGGCCGACAGAGTCAACGAACGAGGAAGCAGAGGACTGGACATGTCTCCCCTGACATGTGAGAGAACAAGACTGGCGGTTCCGTGTCGCGATGGGGACCCCGATCTCTGGTTCGCCGAGAACCCGGGGGACCTGGAGCAGGCCAAAGCGCTGTGTGCCCAGTGCCCGATCCGGCGCGAATGCCTGAACGCTGCGCTGGAACGTCAGGAACCGTGGGGCGTGTGGGGCGGCGAGATCTTCGAGCGGGGTACCGTCATAGCCCGCAAGCGGCCCCGAGGTCGGCCCCGCAAGGACACGAAAGAGCCTGTCGCCGCGTGAGTCTCGGCCGGCCCCGGCGCTACACCGCGTCGGGGTCGGCGAACCCCGGCATCGTCTCCTCGGCGATGCGGCGGGTCGGGACGTGCGCGTCGAGCTGGCAGGAGATCGCCACGATCGACGCGATCACCCGCATCGGGATCGCCAGCTTCGGCGGGATGTCCATCTGGCGGGCGGCCTTGATCTGGCCGGCGGCCTTGTCGAGCTCCAGCGTCGTCATCCGCTGCAGCCACTTGCGGGTGTAATGGAACACCGGAACCTGCAGTGGGTCGACGTACTGCTTGAGCATGTCGTCGATCTCGGCGACGGAGACCTGCTGGCCCTTCTGGATGAACCCCATCGTCTCCATCGCGGGCAGCAGCTTGTCGTAGTTCTTGTCCACCGCGTAGCGCAGGATCTGGCCCAGCTCGGTGGGCCAGCCGCCCGGCATCGGCGCCACCGCGCCGAAGTCGATGACGCCCATCCGGTCTCCGGACATCAGCATGAAGTTGCCGGGATGGGCGTCGCCGTGCACCATCTCGAGTCTCCGCGGCGCGTCGTTGGCGAACACGAACATCCGGGTGGCCATCAGATCGCGCTGTTCCTGAGTTCCCTCGCGGATGATCTGCGACAGCGGGATGCCGTCGATCCATTCCTGCACGACGACCTTCGGCGCGCTGGCCACCACCTGCGGCACCACGAAGTCCGGGTCGCCCTGGTAGGCCTTGGCGAAGGCGCGCTGATTGTCGGCCTCGAGGCGGTAGTCCAGTTCCATCTCGGTGCGCTGGATCAGCTCGTCGACGACGCCCTGAACGTCGGCGCCCGGGGAGATCTGCTTGAGCACACCGACCATCCGCTGCATGGTCTTGAGGTCGGCGCGCAACGCCTCGTCGGCGCCGGGGTACTGGATCTTGACCGCGACCTCGCGGCCGTCGGCCCATACGGCCTTGTGCACCTGCCCGATGCTGGCCGACGCGATGGACTTGTCGTCGAACGACTGGAACCGGTCTCGCCACCTGGTGCCCAGCTGCTGATCGAGGACCCGGTGCACCTTGGGCGCGGGCAGCGGCGGTGCTTCACGCTGCAGCTTGGTCAGCGCCTCGCGGTACGGCTTGCCGTACTGCTCGGGGATCGCGGCCTCCATGACCGAGAGCGCCTGGCCGACCTTCATCGCGCCACCCTTGAGCTCACCGAGCACGGTGAACAACTGCTGAGCCGCGCGGTCCATCAGCTCGGCGTTGACGTCATCCCTGGACTTGCCGGTCAGACGCTTACCGAAGCCCAGTGCGGCCCGCCCGGCCATTCCCACAGGCAGCGACGCGAGCTTCGCGTTACGCGCGGCGCGCCCACGCTTGATGTCACTCACCACTCCATCATCCACGACGGCGCGGCACTTCTACCAACTAGTTGGGGACGGGTTTCGTCAGCAGGTGCAGTCGGGATGCCGCGACCATCGACGGGCGGCGATCGAGCCGGTCGCGACGTCGAATTCCAGCGTGGTGTCGATGGTCGCCGGAGGCGCCGGGGGTACCGCCCCACTGTCCCGTCCGGTGTCGTTGCGGACCGCGCGGACGACGTGCTCGACCTCGTTGAGTGCCAGGCCGGCGGTCGCCAGAACCGTCGCCCGGTCGGCGGTGCCCACGGTCTGGCTCAGTTGCGCCGCCACTGCAGGCCAGGCGGCGTCACGGTCGCTGCGGTGCAGGTCAGCGCAGCGCAGGCAGCTCGTCACGCCGGGGATGACCAGCGGGCCGATCAGCCCGCTGCCGTCGCGGACCCGCACCGCCAGGTGCGGCACGCCGGCGTCGTGCAGTTCGCGCACCACGCGCGGGTCGGCGACCAGGTTGTCGGTGAGCACGGCCAGGTCGACGGAGCCGGTGCGGGCGTGGGTTCTGCTGCTCTGACTGATCCGTACCCCGCTGCATCGCAGGGACGCGGTCAGCAGATCGGACAACGGGCCGTTGCCGTGAACGCGGATCGACACCGCGCGGGTGCGCCGCGGTGCCACCACGGTGACCGCGCCGGCCTCCACCAGGTGCGTGACCAGCCCGGCGACCACGGACGTGTCGGCGCGGTCGGGGAGTATCGCCTGCAACTCGGGGATCGTGGCTGTCGACTGCAACGCGCGCAGCAACCCGGTCAGCACCTCCGACGACAGGCCCGCCGGGGGGTGGACGATGATCGCCCGGAGCGGATTCCAGCCCACCTGCACGGTGCCGTCGGGCCGGGACAGCACCGGCGTCGCCGGGTTGAGCGCATATCGCGTCATACGACGACACTGACACGCCGCGACGCGCCCGAGCCGGGTTATCCACAGGGGCCGGGGCTAGTCCTTCGGGTCCGAGCTCGTTCCGTCGTCGTCGCGCTCGGGATCCCGCTCTGGGTCGGAGATGCGACGTTCGATGTCAGCGAGAGCCGCCTCGATCTCACTGTCCATCCCGCTGGTGTCGCCACCCACCATCCGGTCGATGAAGCCGGCGGGTTCGTCCAGGTCCGATGCGCTCGGCAGCAGGTCGGGATGCTGCCAGACCCCGTCGCGGGCGTCGGCGCCGACGGCCTCGGTCAGGCGCTCCCACAGCGTCGCGGCCTCCCGCATCTTGCGGGGTCGCAGTTCCAGACCGACCAGCGTGGCGAACGTCTGCTCGGCCGGGCCGCCGGTGCCGCGTCGCCGGCGCAGCATCTCACTGAGCGCGGGTGTGCCGGGGATGCGGTCCCCGAGAGCGTCGGAGACCACCGTCTGCACCCAACCCTCGATCAGGGCCAGCATCGTCTCCAGCCGTTCGAGGGCCACGGCCTGCTCAGGGGTGGTCTTCGGCTCGAAGATGCCCTGGTTGAGCAGTTGCTCCATCTCGGACGGATCCGTCAGGGAGGCCGGGTTGAAGCCGCGGGCGAACTCCTCGATGCCGCTCATGTCGATCTTCGTGCCCTTGGCGAACGCCTCGACGGTGCTGAGCAACTGACCCGACAGCCACGGCACATGGCTGAACAACCGATGGTGGGCGGCCTCGCGCGCGGCGAGGAACGTGACGACCTCGCTGCGCGGCTGCTCGAGGCCCTCGGCCAGGGCCTCGATCGCTTCGGGCATCAGCGCCGCGACGCCCTTGGGGCCCAGCGGCAGGCCGATATCGGTGGAGGTCAACACTTCTCGGGAAAGTTTGCCCAGCGCCTGGCCGAGCTGCGAGCCGAACGCCATGCCGCCCATCTGAGACATCATCGACAACAGCGGGCCGGCCATAGCCTTGGCTTCCTCGGGTAACGCCGAGGCCCACACCGTCGAGATCTGCTCGGCGACCGGGTCACACAGCCGCTTCCAGGTGTCCAGCGTGTTGTCGATCCAGTCGGTCGGCGTCCACGCCACCGACTGGGTGGTCCCGGCGGGCAGCGGGGTGGCCCCGTCCAGCCACGTCTCGGCCAACCGGACCGCGTCGACGATGGCGGTGCGGGTCTGTTCGGGCACCGGTGCCACGAACCCGATGGAGTTCGACGCGAGCTGACGGGCCAGGTCGTAGTTGACCGGTCCGGACCCGGGCGCGCCGGGCGCCGCGGTGCCTGCGCCGCTGAACATCTCACCGAGCTTGCTGAAGATCTGACCCAGTTGCGACATGTCGAACTCGTTGCCCCCCGGGAATGCACCCCCGAAGGGGTCGCCACCGGATCCAGGGTCTTTCTTGCGCTTGTCACGCTCGGGGTCGTCCCCGGCGGAGAAGCCGAAAGGCGGGTCAGCCATGCCTTCAACCGTACTCACCACGGCGCCGCCGTGCGGCGATGCGGGTCACGCTGTCAGTGAACCCGTCCGGCGGTACCTCTACTGTGGGCGGCGTGAACAGGAGGATCGCGACCCTGATCGTCGCGCTGGTGCCGATTTTGACGTTCGGCATTCTGCTGACGGCGGTGACGGTGCCCTACGTAGCGCTGGGCCCCGGCCCGACGTTCAACACCCTCGGTGAGATCGACGGAATGCAGATCGTCGACATCGAGGGCGCTGATCTGCACCCCACCACCGGTGAGCTCAGCATGACCACGGTCTCGCAGCGCGACGGACTGACGCTGGGACAGGCCCTGGTGTTCTGGGCATCGGGTCGAGACCAGCTGCTCCCGCGCGACCTGGTGTACCCGCCGGACAAGACCAGGGAAGAGATCGACGAGGCGAACAGCACCGACTTCCGGCGGTCCGAGGACAGCGCCGAGTACGCCGCGCTGGACTACCTGGAGTACCCGATGGCCGTCACCGTGCGCACCGTCGATGCCGACGGAGCGTCCGAGGGCAAGCTGCAGCCCGGTGACGCCATCGACGCGGTCGACAACCAGCCGGTGGCCACGCTCGACGAGTTCCAGGCGATCCTCGAGGACACCACGCCCGGCGACACCATCGTCGTCGACTACCGCCGCAAGAACGCCCCGGCCGGGATCGCCGAGATCACCCTCGGTGAACACCCCGACAAGGACCAGGGCCTGCTCGGGGTCGGCGTGCTGGACGCGCCGTGGGCGCCGTTTCGCGTCGAGTTCAACCTCGCCAACGTGGGCGGACCGTCCGCGGGCCTGATGTTCAGCCTGGCCGTGGTCGACAAGCTGACCACCGGCGACATCAACGGCTCGATGTCGGTGGCCGGTACCGGCACCATCTCCGGCGACGGCGAGGTCGGCTCGATCGGGGGCATCACCCACAAGATCGTCGCCGCCAGAGAGGCCGGCGCCAGTGTGTTCCTGGTCCCTGCGGAGAACTGCGACGAGGCCAAGACCGCCGACGAGGACGGCATCGAACTGCTGAAGGTGGAAACTCTCGGGCAGACGATCGACGCGCTGCGCACTCTTTCTGCCGGGGGCGAACCCCCCCGTTGCTGACGGTGCGCTCTGGGCCAAGTGCGTACAGTGAGGACTTAGTTATTGTCCCTGCGCAACCGCTGGGAATGTTCGAGACTGGAGTGATCGAGTGGGGATGCGGCCTGCGGCGAAAATGCCGGCGCTGACGAGACGAAGCCGAATTCTGATCGCGGTCGCGCTGGCCGTCGTGGTGTTGTTGCTGATCGGGCCCCGATTCATCGACACCTACGTCAACTGGTTGTGGTTCGGTGAGTTGGGTTACCGCTCGGTGTGGACCACTCAGATCATCACCCGCGTCGTGTTGTTCTTCGTCGTCGCACTTCTCATCGGTGCGGTGGTGTTCGCCGCGCTGGCGCTGGCCTACCGCACCCGGCCGGTGTTCGTCCCGACGGCGGGACCCAACGATCCGGTGGCCCGCTACCGCACCGCGGTGATGTCGCGGTTGCGCCTGGTGGGCATCGGGGTGCCGGCGTTCATCGGTGTGCTGTCGGGTTTCGTGGCGCAGAGCTACTGGGACCGGGTGCAGTTGTTCCTGCACGGCGGCAGCTTCGGTGTCTCCGACCCGCAGTTCGGCATCGATCTGGGCTTCTATGCCTTCGATCTGCCGTTCTATCGGCTGGTGCTGTCCTACCTGTTCGTCGCCGTGTTCCTGGCGTTCGTCGCCAACCTGCTGGGCCACTACCTGTTCGGTGGTATCCGGCTGACCGGTCGCGCCGGTGCGCTCAGCCGCGCGGCGCGGATCCAGCTGATCACCCTCGTCGGCCTTTTTGTGCTGCTGAAGGCGGTGGCCTACTGGTTCGACCGCTACGAGTTGCTCAGCCACACCCGCGGCGGCAAGCCGTTCACCGGTGCCGGCTTCACCGACATCAACGCGGTGTTGCCCGCGAAGCTGATTCTGCTCGCCATCGCGCTGATCTGTGCGGTGGCGGTGTTCTCCGCGATCTTCCTGCGTGACTTGCGGATCCCCGCGATCGGTGTGGTGCTGCTGCTGCTGTCGTCCCTGGTCGTCGGTGCCGGCTGGCCGCTGGTGGTCGAGCAGATCAGCGTCCGGCCCAACGCCGCGCAGAAGGAAAGCGAATACATCAGCCGAAGCATCACCGCGACCAGGCAGGCCTACGGGATCACCGAGGAAGCGGTGACCTACCGCAGCTACCCCGGCAATGCGCCCGCGACCGCGCAGCAGGTGGCCGCCGACCGTGCGACCACGTCGAACATCCGGGTGCTCGACCCGAACATCGTCAGCCCGGCGTTCACCCAGTTCCAGCAGGGCAAGAACTTCTACTACTTCCCCGACCGGCTCAACATGGACCGCTACCCCGACGAGGACGGCAACCTGCGCGACTACGTGGTCGCCGCGCGTGAGCTGAACCCGGACCGGCTGATCGACAACCAGCGCGACTGGATCAACCGGCACACCGTCTTCACCCACGGCAACGGCTTCATCGCCTCGCCGGCCAACACGGTGCGCGGGGTGGCCAACGACCCCAACCAGAACGGCGGCTACCCGGAGTTCCTGGCCAGCGTCGTGGGCGAGAACGGTGAGGTGATCTCACCGGGACCGGCCCCCCTGGCGCAGCCGCGCATCTACTACGGGCCCGTCATCTCGAATACGCCGGCCGACTACGCGATCGTCGGCGAGAACGGGGAGCCGCGCGAGTACGACTACGAGACCAACACCGCCACTCGCAACTACACCTACACCGGTGAGGGCGGGGTGCCGATCGGAAACTTGCTCTCCCGCAGCGTGTTCGCCGCGAAGTACGGTGAGCGCAACTTCCTGTTCTCCAACGTCATCAACGAGAACAGCAAGATCCTGTTCAACCGTGACCCGTCCGAGCGGGTGAAAGCGGTGGCGCCGTGGCTGACCACCGACACCTCGATGTACCCGGCGATCGTCGACGAGCGGATCGTCTGGATCGTCGACGGTTACACCACGCTGGACAACTACCCGTATTCGGAGCTGATGACGCTGTCGTCGGCGACCACCGACTCCACCGAGGTGGCGCTGAACCGGCTGCAGTTGGACAAGCAGGTGTCCTACATCCGTAACTCGGTCAAGGCCACCGTCGACGCCTATGACGGCACCGTGACGCTGTATCAGC
>NZ_JBAUJB010000098.1:0-20776 GCF_049683355.1 Mycobacterium sp. | reverse complement strand
ACCCTGGGCCCGTGATGCCTGGCGGGCGGCGGGAGCCGGTGTGCGGGCGTCGGTTTCGGTGTCGCCGGACCCGCCGGCCACAGTCGAGAGCGTCCCGCCGTGCACAGCTGCCGCCACCGACGCCGTGACCAGTCCACTGGTGCGTATCCGGCGGCGCAGATACGCGCGCAGGGCGCCGAGATCGACGACCAGACCGCTGGCCACCGCCTCCTCGATGCCGCCGGAGTGCACGTGGCCCCCGGTCGGCAGCCGCGAGTCGGACAACGCGAGCATGGTGGTCAGGTTCGACATCAGAACAGGAAGTACCGCTGTGCCATCGGCAGTTCGGTCGCGGGTTGCTCCTGCCAGACCTCGCCGTCGATGCGCACCGTGAACGTGTCGGGGTCCACCTCGATGTGAGGTGTCGCGTCGTTGAGCGGCATCTGCGCCTTGCCCACCTTCCGCATGTTGCCCACGGCGACGAGGCGGCGGTTGACCGCCAGCCGGTCGGCGAGGCCGTCGTCGAGCGCCTGCGGAGCTACGAAATGGACCGAGGTGGCGGCCGCGGCCGCGGGTGCCGCGCCGAACATGGGCCGCGGCAGCACCGGCTGCGGGGTCGGGATGGAGGCATTCGCGTCCCCCATCGCCGCCCAGGCGATCATCCCCCCCTTGAGCACGGCATGGGGTCGTACCCCGAAGAACGCCGGCTCCCACAGCACCAGGTCGGCGAGCTTGCCGACCTCGACCGAGCCGATCTCGTGGTCGAGGCCGTGCGCGACGGCCGGGCAGATCGTGTACTTCGCCACGTAACGGCGGGCCCTGTTGTTGTCGGCGCCTGCGTCCCCCTCGAGCGAACCGCGACGCTGCTTCATCACGTGGGCCGTCTGCCAGGTCCGCATCACGACCTCTCCGATGCGTCCCATCGCCTGGGCGTCGCTGCCGATCATCGAGATCGCTCCGATGTCGTGTAGCAGGTCTTCGGCGGCCATCGTCGATGGCCTGATTCTGCTCTCGGCGAACGAGAGATCTTCTGGCACACTGGGATTGAGGTGGTGGCACACCATCAGCATGTCCAGGTGTTCGTCGAGCGTGTTGACGGTGTGTGGGCGCGTCGGGTTGGTGGAGCTCGGCAGCACGTTCGCCTCACCGGCCACCCGCATGATGTCGGGAGCGTGTCCGCCTCCGGCGCCCTCGGTGTGGTACGTGTGGATCGACCGGCCCTTGATGGCCCCGATGGTGTTCTCGACGAAGCCGGCTTCGTTGAGAGTGTCGGAATGCAGCGCCACCTGAACCCCGGCGGCGTCGGCGACGCTCAAACAGGCGTTGATCGCGGCGGGCGTCGACCCCCAGTCCTCGTGCAGCTTCAACCCTGATGCACCGCCCCGCAACTGCTCCCACATCGCCTCGGCGCTCACCGTGTTTCCCTTGCCAAGCAGGGCGATGTTCATCGGCCAGGTGTCGGTTGCCTCGAGCATCCGGGCCAGGTGCCACGCGCCGGGAGTCACGGTGGTGGCCTTGCTTCCCTCCGCGGGGCCGGTGCCACCACCGACCATCGTCGTGACGCCGCTGCCGATGGCCTCCTCGAGCAGCTGCGGGCAGATCAGATGCACGTGGCTGTCGACGGCACCAGCAGTGAGGATTCGGCCGTTGCCCGCGATGATCTCGGTCGACGGGCCCACCACCAGGTCCGGGTGGATGCCCGACATGATGTCCGGATTGCCTGCCTTGCCGATCGCAGTGATGCGACCATCACGAATGCCGATGTCGGCCTTGATGATTCCCCAGTGGTCCAAGATCACCGCGCCGGTGATGACAGTGTCGGGGACTCCGTCGGCGCGCGTCGCACGCGACTGTCCCATCGACTCGCGCAGCACCTTGCCGCCGCCGAAGACGGCCTCGTCCCCCGCCAGGCCGGGCCCACCGCTGCGGTCCTCGGTGATCTCGATGAGCAGGTCGGTGTCGGCCAACCGGATCCGATCGCCGGTGGTCGGACCGAACAGGGCCGCGTAACGGGAACGGGACAGCTCACTCATCGGATGCGTCCAATCTGCCGGGCGGATTCAGGCTCAGGCCGTGGACTTCGCGGCTGCCGGCCAGCGGGATCAGCGCGACGCGTTGGGCGACACCGGGTTCGAACCTGATGGCAGTTCCGGCCGGGATGTCGAACCGGTGTCCGTGTGCGGCGGCCCGGTCGAACTGCAGCGCCCCGTTGGCCTGCGGCACGTGCACGTGGCTGCCGACCTGAACGGGTCGGTCTCCGGTGTTGAGGATCTCCAACTCCAGCCGGGGGGCGCCGGCATTGATCTCGATGGCGCCCTCGCCGTAGACGACCTCACCTGGGATCACGTCACTCCTGCCTCACGAGATCGGGTGGTGGACGGTGACGAGCTTGGTGCCGTCCGGGAACGTCGCCTCGACCTGGACGTCGTCGAGCATCTCGGGCACGCCGACCATCACGTCGTCGCGGCCCAGCACGGCTTGTCCGCTGACCATCAACTCCGCAACGGTGCGGCCGTCACGTGCGCCCTCGAGGATGTGATCGGTGATGAGCGCGACGGCTTCGGGGTGGTTCAGCTTCAGGCCACGAGCCTGGCGGCGGCGGGCCAGTTCGGCTGCGTACGAGATCAGCAGCCGTTCCTGTTCATGCGGGGTCAAACGCATAGTTCGCGATCCTGCCACGCCCGTCGGGAGTCGGCAGCGCGGCTACTCGGCGGGAAGGTTCTGCAGCCGCACCTGACCGCGTGCCAGCAGGCGGTCGTCGTCGCCGGAGATGGTGATCAACCACAGCTGCTGGCGACGTCCGCGGTGGATCGGCGTGGACGCCGCGGTCACGGTGCCGGCGCCGACGGCGCGCAGGAAGTCGGTGTTGTTGTTGACGCCGACGACGCGGCCGCCCCCGTTGGCGGCCAGCCAGACCGAGGCCGACACGCTGGCCAGACTCTCGACGATCGAGCAGTACACGCCGCCGTGCACGATGCCGTGCGGTTGGAGCAGTTCGTCGTTGATCTGCAGTTGCGCGCGCCCGCCGTCGGGGGTCATGTCGAGATAGGTCAGACCGAGCAAGCGGTCGAATCCGTCACCGAGGCCGGAAAGGTCAGTCGCCACGGTTTGTGTTTACACGCACCACCCGCGTTTCCGCGACGGGACCCGACATCGACGTCCTGTGGGCCCGCCGGAATGCGGACGGGCCCCACGCAGTGCGTGGGGCCCGTCCTTCGTGTGGACCGGGGGTCTCTGCAGCCCTCAGGACTCCGGCGCGGTCCGGTGGTTCGGTTCTTCAACTGCCCTCGAGCATAGGCAAGGCTGCCCTAATTAATCAAGGCTTTCGCCGAACTCATCCGCGAGGTTCCGCGCACGGGGAGCCCGAAGCCGACGAAGGCGTCCAGCACCGCCTGTCCGCGACGCATGCTGACCACCTCGCTCGAACCCGCCAGCAGCGGTATCTGGGTCGCCGCGCCGACGACCGAACCGCCGACGATGTGCCACATCGACGCGACCGTCATCGCTCCGCCGCTGACATCGGCCAGCTTGAGGAACAGGGGCGCCAGGGCGCGATGGCTGCGGTGGGCGACCCACGTCGTCAACGCCGCCTCGCTGGGAAGCGCGACGATCCCGTCCTGGGCGGACCGGCCGACGCCGATCTTCGTGCGGTCGGAGAAGAACGGGTCGTCGGGCAGTCCGCGAACCGTCGGATCGACGACGCCGACCCAGTCGATGGCGCCTTCGGAGTCGACGTGCACCCACAGGTTCTCCAGCCCGGTGTCCCAGGCGCGGCCCTCGAGGACCAGAAGGGGGATGACCCGGCCCACGACCACGTGGGCGAAGGTCGCGCCGAGCTGCTGCGCGACCGCTGCCCGGCTCTCCGTGTCGGCGACCCCGGCATCGAACATCGTCTGCAGACGGTCGCTGGTCAGGACCTCGGCCAACGGCCACCACCGCCGCCGGGAAAGGTCGCCCATCACTGCCACGCCGTAGACCCGGGGACATTCGCGATACAGCTCGCGGAGCCGCCGGCTGGACTCGTGGATCGGCAGCGTTCTGCCGATCGACATCCCTGCGATGAGCGGATCGTCGATAACGACCGTCATAGCACCTCCAATCTGAGTAAGCCTTGAGTTAGGTTAGCCTTACTATAGTGCTGAGGCGGATGCGGGCTACCCCCTGTGATCGGACTCACAAAGGGCGATAATGGAGGGGCGAGGGAGGCTCCACCGGCCTGTGCCGCCCGGGTTCTCCGGACCCGCGAACTGGGCGCGGAACGGATACGACACGCGGTAGTAATCCCGTAGTACGCTTTGGGCTACTGCTGGTAGGAGATGAACAGAAAATGGCCAAGGTGACACGGCTCGGGGAGCTGGAGCGGTCCGTGATGGACCACCTGTGGTTCGCGGACGAGCCACAGACCGTGCGCCAGGTGCATGAAGCACTGGCAGCGCACCGCGACCTTGCGTACACGACGATAATGACCGTGCTGCAGCGGCTGGCGAAGAAGAATCTGGTCGTCCAGCACCGCGATGACCGCGCGCACCGCTACGCCCCCACCCACGGCCGCGACGAACTGGTCGCCGGGCTGATGGTGGACGCGCTGGACCAGGCCGCCGACTCAGGCAGCCGGGAGGCCGCGCTGGTGCATTTCGTCGAGCGGGTCGGTGCCGGTGAGGCGGCCGCGCTGCGCCGCGCGCTGGCCGAACTCGAGGACAAAGAACGTCACCACCCACCCGCTGGCGGTTCGGGTACCGACTGAGAGACACTTACAGCGTGTCCGCGCTGGCCTTCACCATCGTCGCTCTGCTCCTGTCGGGGCCGGTGCCGGCGATGCTGGCGCGAGCCAGCTGGCCGCTGCGCGCGCCCCGGGCAGCGATCGTGCTGTGGCAGTCGATCGCCCTGGCCGCGGTGCTCTCAGCTTTCTCCGCCGGAATCGCCATCGCCAGCCGACTGTTCGTGCCCGGTGAAGACGGGCGCCCCACGGCCACCCTGACCAGCGAGATAGCCGCTCTCGGGTGGCCGCTGTGGACGGCTTACGTGACCGTCTTCGCCCTCACCCTGATGATCGGCGCCCGGCTGGTCGTGTCCGTGCTCAACGTCGCCATCGCCACCCGGCGCCGACGCGCACATCACCGGATGGTCGTCGATCTGGTCGGCGCCTCACACCTCAGCGCACCTCATCTCTGCAGCCACTACCCCCGACCCCTGGCCGGCGTGGGGTTGCGCATCCTCGATGTGGCCGAGCCGCTGGCGTACTGCCTGCCAGGGGTCCGCAGCCGCGTCGTGGTCAGCGAGGGTGCTTTGACCACGCTGGCGGACAGCGAGGTCACCGCGATCCTCACCCACGAGCGCGCCCATCTGCGGGCCCGCCACGACCTCGTGCTCGAGATGTTCACCGCGGTGCACGCCGCGTTCCCGCGCTTCGTCCGCAGTGCCAACGCGCTGACCGCGGTGCGGTTGCTGATCGAAACGCTCGCCGACGACGCCGCGGTGCGCACCACCGGCCCGACCCCGCTGGCCCGGGCGCTGGTCGCGTGTGCGGCCGGACCCACCCCGCGAGGCGCTCTGGCCGCCGGCGGGCCGACGACGGTGGTGCGGGTGCGCCGCCTCGGGGGTAAGCCGAACAGCCGGATCCTCGCCGCCGCTGCATACTTCGCGGCGGCTGCGGTGCTCGTCATACCCACCGTCGCACTGGCGGTGCCGTGGCTCAACGAGCTGCATCGACTGTTTCTTGCGTGAGCGTCCCATCCCCGCTGGGTGTTGGATGACCAGTAGCTGTGTCGTCACAGGAGATCGAAAGGGTTTCGTCTATGAGCTCGTCGCAGTCCCCCACCTCCGCCGGTACGGCGCAGATCGGTGTCACCGGTCTGGCCGTGATGGGGTCGAACATCGCACGCAACTTCGCCCGGCACGGCTACACGGTGGCGCTGCACAACCGCTCGATCGCCAAGACCGACGCGCTGCTGGCCGAGCACGGATCCGACGGCACCTTCGTGCGCAGTGAGACCATCCCGGAATTTCTTGCCGCACTGGAGAAGCCGCGGCGGGTGCTGATCATGGTCAAGGCCGGGGCGCCGACGGACGCGGTCATCGACGAGCTCGCCGACGCGATGGAACCCGGCGACATCATCATCGACGGCGGAAACGCGCTCTACACCGACACCATCCGCCGGGAGAAGGCGATGCGTGACCGCGGGCTGCACTTTGTCGGCGCGGGCATCTCCGGTGGCGAGGAAGGTGCGCTCAACGGCCCCTCGATCATGCCCGGCGGCCCCGCCGAGTCCTACAAGAGCCTCGGACCGTTGCTCGAGGAGATCTCCGCCCACGTCGACGGTGTTCCGTGCTGTACCCACATCGGGCCCGACGGCGCAGGGCATTTCGTCAAGATGGTGCACAACGGCATCGAGTACTCCGATATGCAGTTGATCGGCGAGGCCTATCAGCTGCTGCGGGACGGACTCGGCAAGTCCGCCCCCGAGATCGCCGACGTGTTCGAGGAGTGGAACACCGGCGACCTGGACAGCTTCCTGGTGGAGATCACCGCGCAGGTGCTGCGCCAGACCGACGCCAAGACCGGACAGCCACTGGTCGACCTGATCCTCGATGAAGCCGAACAGAAGGGCACCGGCCGGTGGACGGTGAAATCCGCACTGGATCTCGGTGTCCCCGTCACCGGTATCGCCGAAGCGGTCTTCGCGCGCGCACTGTCGGGTTCGGTGACGCAGCGCAAGGCCACCACCGGACTGGCGTCCGGAGACCTGGGCGAGCAGCCGACCGACGCCGCGCAGTTCACCGAGGACATCCGGCAGGCGCTGTACGCCTCGAAGATCATCGCCTACGCTCAGGGCTTCAACCAGATACAGGCGGGCTCCGCCGAGAACGACTGGGGCATCACCCCGGGTGACATGGCCACCATCTGGCGCGGTGGCTGCATCATCCGCGCTAAGTTCCTCAACCGGATCAAGGACGCCTTCGACGAGGACCCCGATCTGCCGACCCTGCTGGTGGCGCCCTACTTCCGCAGCGCCATCGAGAACGCCATCAACAGCTGGCGCCGGGTGGTGGTGACGGCCACCGAACTGGGTATCCCGATCCCCGGTTTCAGTTCGGCGCTGTCCTACTACGACGGGTTGCGCACAGAGAGGTTGCCCGCGGCCCTGACGCAGGGGTTGCGTGACTTCTTCGGCGCCCACACCTACGGCCGCATCGACACCGACCGGGCCGAGCGGTTCCACACCCTGTGGAGCGGAGACCGCAGCGAGGTCGAGGCGTAGATCCGAGGCCGGAGAGGCGCAGTTTCCACATGAAGTTCCTGGACGGCCACAGGCCGCCGTACGACCTGACCTACAACGACGTGTTCGTCGTCCCGGGGCCGAGCGACGTCGCCTCGAGATTCGACGTCGACCTGTCGACCGCCGATGGCACCGGTACCACGATCCCCGTGGTCGTCGCCAACATGACAGCGGTTGCCGGACGGCGGATGGCGGAGACCGTCGCCCGTCGGGGCGGGCTCGTGGTGCTGCCGCAGGACCTGCCGATCCAGGCAGTCGAGCAGACGGTGGACTTCGTCAAGAGTCGTGACCTGGTGGTGGACACCCCGGTCACGCTCGCCCCGGACGCCTCGGTCTCCGACGCCTGCGCGCTGATCAACAAGCGGGCACACGGTGCAGCCGTGGTGGTGTTCGAGAACCGTCCGATCGGTCTGGTCACCGAGGCGGTGTGCACCGGTGTCGACCGCTTCGCCCGGGTTCGGGACGTCGCCGCCACAGATCTTGTCACCGCCCCGGTCGGCACCGACCCGCGCAAGGTCTTTGACCTGCTCGAACACGCCCCGGTCGAGGTGGCGGTGCTGACCGAGCCCGACGGGACGCTGGCCGGCGTCCTGACCCGTACCGGTGCGGTGCGCGCCGGCCTCTACACCCCCGCGGTCGACGCGGCGGGCCGGTTGCGGATCGCCGCGGCGGTCGGCATCAACGGCGATGTCGCGGCCAAGGCCAACGCGCTTGCCGAGGCCGGTGTGGACGTGCTCGTCGTCGACACCGCGCACGGTCATCAGGCGAAGATGATCGACGCGATCAAGGCGGTGGCGGCGCTCGATCTCGGTCTGCCACTCGCGGCGGGCAACGTCGTCTCCGCCGAGGGCACTCGTGACCTGCTCAACGCCGGTGCGTCCATCGTCAAGGTCGGAGTCGGTCCTGGCGCCATGTGCACCACCCGGATGATGACCGGTGTCGGCCGCCCGCAGTTCTCCGCGGTCCTCGAATGCGCAACGGCGGCAGAACAACTGGGTGGACACGTGTGGGCCGACGGGGGCGTCCGACACCCTCGTGACGTGGCGCTGGCGCTGGCCGCGGGCGCGTCCAACGTGATGATCGGCTCTTGGTTCGCCGGTACCTACGAATCACCCGGGGACTTGATACGCGACCGGGCAGGCCAGCCGTACAAGGAGAGCTACGGTATGGCCTCCAAACGTGCGGTGGCCGCCCGCACGGCGGCCGACAGTGCGTTCGATCGGGCGCGCAAAGCGCTGTTCGAAGAGGGCATCTCCTCCTCCCGGATGAGCCTGGACCCCACCCGGGGCGGTGTCGAGGACCTGCTGGACCACATCACCTCGGGGGTGCGCAGCACCTGCACCTATGTCGGCGCCGCCACGTTGGCCGAACTGCACGCCAAGGCAGTGGTGGGGGTGCAGTCAGCGGCCGGGTTCGCCGAGGGCCACCCGCTGCCGACCGGTTGGTGACGGATAGGCGAGCACATCGCCCGCGACCTCCACGGTGACGGCCGACCCGGCCGCCAGCCCGCACTCCCCGGGGCTGCGCAGTGAGACCGCGCTGCCGTCGGTCAGCTCGACGTGGACCACGGTGTCCGCGCCGTAGAACCGGCAGGCCGTCACACGGGCGGGTTCTCCGGCGGTCGCGGTGCCGAACCGCAGCTGCTCGGGCCGCAGCACCACCACGGCGGGGCCATCGGGTACCGGCAGGCGGGCGGGTAGCGCACCCAGCGCGGTGCGCACCACGCCCGAATCCACCGAGCCTGTCAGTTCGATTGTGGCGCCGACGAATCGGGCATTGGCCAGGCTGGTCGGCCGGGCGTAGAGATCAGCGGGGGTGCCGTGCTGGGCGATCGACCCGTCGATCAACAGTGCCACCGAATCGGGCAGCGACAGCGCCTCGGACTGATCATGGGTGACCAGCAGCGCGGTGGTGCCGGCGGCCCGCAGGATCGCGGCGATGTCCTCCCGGACCCGCACCCGCAGGCCGGCGTCCAGCGCGGCGAACGGTTCGTCGAGCAGCAGCACCCGAGGCTCCGCGGCCAGCGCACGCGCCAGCGCCACCCGCTGCTGCTGTCCGCCGGAGATCTCGTGTGGTCGGGCCTCCGCAAGACCGTCCAGCCCGACCACCGACAGCCAGTGCGCCACCCGTGCATCCAGCTGCCTGCGGGAGGCCCGATCCATCCCGAAAGCCCGGTCCATTCCAAATGCGACGTTCTGCCCGACGCTCAGGTGCGGGAACAGCGCACCTTCCTGCGGCATGAGACCGACCCGCCGACGGTGCACCGGTACGGTCGTCGGCCCGCCCGCCACCGTCTCCCCCGCGATGCGCACCGTTCCGGAGTCGGGGTTCTCGAAGCCGGCGAGGATCCGCAGCAGCGTGGTTTTGCCGCAACCAGAGGGGCCGAGCACCGCGGTGATGGTGCCTTCGGGCAGATCGAGGTCCACGTCGGACAGCACCTGACGATCGCCGAAAGATTTGCAGATGCCTTGGGCCGCAACAGCCGGCGCGTCCAGGTCAGTCACTTCGCACACCGCCTGCATCGGTGCTCCACAGTCCCAGCACCGCTGTCGGGACGGCGGCGAACACCAGCAGAGCCGCCGCGTAGGGCGCCGCGGCGGCGTAGTCACTGACCGTGCTGTAGTTCCACAGCCGCGTGGCCAGGGTGTCGGTGCCGGTCGGATGCAACAGAAGGGTGACCGGTAGCTCTTTCATGCAGGTCAGCAGCACCAGCGCCGCGCCGGCGGCGATGCCGGGCAGTGCGATCCTTGCGGTCACCGCGCCGAAGGCCCGCTGTGGGGTGCGGCCCAGCGAACGGGCCACCTCCTCGAGGCGGGTGGGGACAGCCTCCACCGCCGTACGGACCGATCCGATCGCCAGCGGCACGAACAGAACCGTATAGGCAAGGATCAGCAGTGGTTCGCGCTGGTAGATCGGACGCAGCAGGAGAACGCCGAGCGACACCATGGAGATGGCGATCACGATCGCCGGCAACCCGTGCGCCACATAGCTGGCGCCCTCCAATGTCCGCGTGGCGCGGTCGCGGTGGCGGGCGGCGAGCACGCCGAGCGGCAGCGCCGCGGCAGTGGACGCCACCGCGGCGGCCACCGACAGCCAGACGGTCGATCCGAGTGCGGAGAACCATTCCGCGACGTCCCACCGCGGTCCCGCCGTCAGAAGCCAGTCGGTCAGCGTCACGCCGGGAACGACGATCGCGGCGGCCAGAACGGCCGCCGGCAACAGCAGCGCGACCCAGCTCCAGTGCCCGAGGCGGTTCAACGGCGCAGGCCGGGGCACGCCGCCACCGATCCGGGACGACGCGGCCAGCCCCCGGGCCCGGCTTTCGGCGAGCACCAATGCCACCGCGAACGCCATCAGCATCAGCGAGAGCACCGCTGCCCGGGCGGGGTTGAACCCGGAGCGGTACGCCCCGTAGATCACCCACGTGAACGCCTCGAATCGCATTGCGGCGACGGCGCCGAAATCGCTGAGCACGTACAGGCCGACCAGCAGCGCACCCGCGGCGATCGCGGCGCGCGCCTGGCGCAACGTCACCCGGAAGAGCACCGCGAACCCGCCGAGGCCCAGCGACCGGGCCACCTCCTCCTGTGCCGGGTCGACCCGCGCCAGAGCTGCCATCGTGGTCAGCAACACCAGCGGATAGCTGACCAGCGTGAGTACCAGAGCGGCCCCCCAGAACCCGGCGATGGCGGGATAGGCGGAGACCCACAGGTAGGCCAACAGGTAGCTCGGCATCGCCAGGGGCAGGGTAAGCGCGACGGCCAGTGCGCGCCTGGCCTTGATGTCGGTGCGGGTGACCAGAACGGCCAACCCCACCCCGAGTACCACACACGCCGCGGTGACCACGACCACGAGCAGCAGCGACCGGCCGACCAGCGCCGCGGTGCGTGGCTGGACCAGCTCCTCGACGACAAACGGCCAGCCGCGTTCCAACGCCCGGGCCGCCAGATAGACGAGCGGGATCAGCGTGCCTGCCGCCACGAGGGCGGCGGGCACCAACAGCAGCGCGGGCGGCCGGCCGCGCCCCACGGTCACCGGAACCCGGTCAGTTGGTCAGCAAGCCGGTCTCGACCAACAACTCCTGCGTCGCCTCGATGTCGTCGAGCTGCGAGAGGTCCACCGCGGGAGGCTGCAGGTCGCTCAGCAGCGGCATGGCCGCCGACGGGGCGACGCCGGCCGCGAGCGGATATTCCGTCGTCTCCTCGGCGAAGTACTGCTGCGCGGACTCGCCCACCAGGTATGCGGCGAATGCCTGTGCCCCCTCGGGGTTCGGTGCCGATTTCAGCACCCCGACACCGGCGACGTTGACCAGGCCACCGGGGTCCCCCGGCGCCATGAACTGGTTCTGCGCGGTCACGGCGTCCTCGCCCTTGCTGTTGATCAGTTCGTAGAGGTAGTAGTGATTCGTCGGGCCCAGCGCGACCTGGCCGGCATCGACGGCGTCGCGCACCGCGATGTTGTTCTCGAAGGCCTGCGGATCCTGGGCTTCGAACGCCCGCAACCACTGCTCGGCGCCGTCGTCGCCGCGGATCACCCGCAGTCCGGTGACGAAGGCCTGCCAGGACGCATTGCTGGGGGCGAACCCGATCTTGCCCTTCCACTCCGGGGCGAGCAGTCCGTCGATCGTGTCGGGCGGGTTGGGCACCAGGGTGGGGTTGTAGACGATGACCCGCGCGCGGCCGGACACGCCGACCCAGGTGCCGTCCGCTGCCGAGTACTGCGGAGGGACCGCCTCCAGCGTCGTGCCGTCGATCGGCGCCAGCAACCCGGCCTTTGACACAGCGCCCAGCGCGCCCGCATCCTGCGACAGGAACACGTGGGCGGGCGAGCGGTCCCCCTCCGTCAGGAGCTGAGCGGCCATTTCCCCCGAACCGGCGTAGCGCGCCTCGACCTTGATGCCCGTGTCGGTGGTGAACTGCTCGATCAGCGGGGCGACCAGTTCTTCGCTGCGGCCCGAGTACACGACGATCTTGTCGGCGTCCTCGGACTGGGACTGCGACCCGCAGGCGGTGAACGCCAGCATCGCCGCCACGATTCCGAGCGCGCCGGCGGCACGGGATATCGACATCGACATCAAGTGGGCTCCATCTGTAGGTGGGTAGCGTGCAGTCGGCACACCTGTGATCTGGCACCGAACCTACCATTGGGTGAGGTTAGGCTTACAGAACGGCGGCCGGGCGAGAAATGCCCGGTGACTCGGCTAGCATGTGTTGACCATCAGTCGAATCCGGCCGCTCAGCGCTGTCGCGAATCGTCCGCGCGAAAACGAAAGGGACCAGGTGCCGCAGGCACTGGATGGAAGCCCATCCGAGCCGGCCGTACACGCCCAGCGGCCAGGCCACGAGCCCGCCGAGGCCGAGCCGTCCTCTAGTCGGCCGGGCACCCGACCCGGCTTCCCCGGTCGTTCGATCGACCCGGTTCCCGCTGCGCAGAGCGCGGGAGCGCTGCCATGAGCCCGGTCATGTCCCTTCTCGCGTTGCTGGCGTTCATGATGCTCACCGCGGGCACGGCGGTCTTCGTCGCCGCGGAGTTCTCGTTGACCGCGCTCGAGCGCAGCACCGTCGAGGCCAACGTCCGCACCGGTGACCGCCGCGACCAGCTCGTCCAGAAGGCGCACCGCACGCTGTCCACGCAGCTGTCCGGCGCCCAGGTGGGCATCTCGATCACCACGCTGGCCACCGGGTTTCTGGCCGAGCCCGTCGTGGCACGGCTCATCGCGCCGGGGCTGAGCGCCGTGCGGGTGCCGGAACAGTTCGTCAGCGGCCTGGCCCTCGCGTTGGCCATCCTGCTCGCCACATCCATCTCGATGGTGTTCGGCGAACTGGTGCCCAAGAACCTCGCCGTGGCCCGGCCCGTGCCGACCGCGCGCTGGTCGGCTGCACCCCAACTGTTCTTCTCGTTCACGTTCACGCCGCTGATCCGGCTGACCAACGGCACGGCCAACTGGATCCTGCGGCGTCTGGGCATCGAACCCGCCGAAGAACTGCGATCAGCGCGGTCACCGCAGGAACTGGTGTCGCTGGTGCGCACCTCGGCGCGCAGCGGTTCGCTCGACCCGGTGACCGCTGTCCTGGTGGACCGCTCGCTGCAGTTCGGCGAGCGCACCGCCGAGGAACTCATGACACCGCGGTCCAAGATCGACACGCTTGAAGCCGACGACACCGTGGTCGACCTCAGCGAGGCGGCGGTGCGGACGGGGCACTCACGTTTCCCCGTCATTCGGGGCGACCTCGACGAGACCATCGGTGTGGTCCACGTCAAACAGGTGTTCGCGGTGCCGTACGGACAACGTTCCTCCACCCGGCTCGCCGACATCGTGCAGCCTGTCGCCAAGGTGCCCTCGACCCTGGACGGCGACGCGGTGATGTCGGAGGTACGCGCCAACGGCCTGCAGACGGCGCTGGTGGTCGACGAGTACGGCGGCTCTGCGGGCATGGTCACGGTGGAGGATCTCATCGAGGAGATCGTCGGAGACGTGCGCGACGAACACGACGACGAACCGCCCGACGTGGTGGCTGCCGGGCGGGGCTGGCAGGTCTCCGGGCTGCTGCGCATCGACGAGGTCGCCGAGAGCACTGCGTTCCGCGCTTCGGAAGGCGACTACGACACCATCGGCGGCCTGGTGCTCGAGACCCTGGGACACATCCCGGAAGAAGGCGAATCGGTGGAGCTGACCGCCTTCAACCCGGACGGTTCCGTCGAGGACCCGATCCGCTGGCTGGCGACGGTGCTGCGGATGGACGGCCGCCGGATCGACCTGCTCGAGCTCACCGAGCTGGGGCACCGCGGCGACGTGGACGGGGCAAGCTGATGGGAGACATCTTCGGCGTCCTGCTGACAGTGCTGCTGTTGGCCGCCAACGCGTTCTTCGTGGGCTCGGAATTCGCGTTGATCTCCGCGCGCCGCGACCGCCTGGAGGCGTTGGCCGAGCAGGGTAAGAAGAGCGCGGTCACCGTGATCAGAGCCGGCGAGAACCTGTCGCTGATGCTCGCGGGCGCGCAGTTGGGCATCACCGTGTGCTCGATCCTGCTGGGGCGGGTGGCCGAGCCGGCGGTCGCGCACCTGCTGGAAAAGCCATTCGGCCTTCTCGGCATCCCGGACGCGTTGCTGCATACGGTGTCGTTCCTGGTGGCGCTGTCCATCGTGGTGACGCTGCACGTGTTGCTCGGCGAGATGGTGCCCAAGAACATCGCGATCGCCGGACCGGAGTCCACCGCGATGCTGCTGATCCCGGTCTATCTGGTCTACATCCGCGCCGCCCGGCCGTTCATCGCGTTCTACAACTGGTGCGCCAACGTCACGTTGCGCGGATTCGGGGTGGAGCCCAAGGACGAACTCGACGTCACCGTGTCGACGGTAGAGCTGTCGGAGATGATCGCCGAGTCTTTGTCGGAAGGGCTGCTCGATCCCGAGGAGCACACCAGGCTGACCCGCGCCCTGCAGATCCGCAACCGGGTGGTCGACGACGTCGCGATACCGCTGCACCGCATCCGGGCGGTCCCCGTCGCCGGCGAAGGTTCCGGACCGACGGTCGGCGCCCTCGAGCAGGCCCTGACGGAGACCGGTTACTCCCGCTTCCCCGTTGCCGATCCCCAGGGGGCGTTCATCGGTTATCTGCACATCAAAGACGTGCTGCCGATGGTCAACGAACCGTATGACGAGGCCACGATCGTGGATTCGGCGATGGTGCGACCGCTGCCCCGGGTTCCCGCCTCGCTCCCCCTGCCCGACGCGCTGTCCCGGCTGCGTCGCACCAACAGTCATCTGGCGCTGGTCACCGCGCCCGACGGTGCGGTGACCGCGGTGGTGGCGCTCGAAGATCTCGTCGAGGACCTGGTGGGAACCGTCCGCGACGGCACCCATCGTGTCTGATTCGCGGCTCGCCGCGGTATCTGAGGGCTGGCTGGAAACCGCCGCCGCCCACCGCCGGCGAGTCCACGAGCTCCTGGCCCCGCACCTGGCGCGGAGGCGGGCCGGCCGGCCGCACCCCGTGTTCGATTTCCTGTTCACCTACTACAGCCTCCGCCCCCGCCAGTTGCGGGTCTGGCACCCCGGCTACGGCACCGTTCTCGCCGGCGCTGCCGCGGATCGTTATCTCGAGCGCACCGGGTACACCCGGCACGCCGACGGCGTCACGGTGAGCCGTGACCACCTTCATGCGCGGGCCGGGACTGTGAGGTTCATCGCGGACCTGCTGGGCGCGGTGGCGTCGCGGCCCCCGCGGTTCAACTGCTTCGGTCTGCACGAATGGGCGATGGTGTACCGGGCGCCCGCGGTGCGCCATTCAGGCGTGCCGCTGCGTCTCGGCGCCGCCGGGACGGACGCTGTGGTTGATGCAATGCCATTGCGCTGCAGCCACTTCGACGCATACCGGTTCTTCACCGAGCCGGCCGCGCGGCTTAATGCGGCTCGCCTGACCCGGGACTCCCAGATCGCCGCGGAACAGCCGGGATGTGTGCACGCCGGGATGGATCTGTACAAGTGGGCGTTCAAGCTCGGGCCGCTCATCGAATCCGGGCTGGTGCTGGACTGCCTGGAGCTCGCCACGGACGCGCGGGTGCTCGACATGCGGGCGAGCCCCTACGATCTGCGGGGGTTCGGGTTCGAGCCGATCGCCGTCGAAACGGTTGGTGGTCGGCGGGAATACGCTCAGGCCCAGGAAGCGATCAGTGAACGGGCCGCACCGCTGCGGGCCAGGCTGTTGAAACGCTGCACAGCGCTGTTGGACGACGCCACGGGGTATTAGCCCTGTTACCGCTGGGTAAGCTGGATCGACATTGCTGCATACCGATTGCACAAGGCAGGTGCGCCCCGAGGCGCACGTGCAGGCGAGGGAGGAACCATGACCGAACGCGTGAAGGTGGGCAACCTGCGCGTCGCCCCCGTGTTGTACGACTTCATCAACAGTGAGGCGCTGCCGGGCACAGACCTCGATCCCGACACCTTCTGGTCCGGTGTCGACAAGGTCGTGGCCGATCTGACGCCCAAGAACCAGGACCTGCTCGCCCGCCGGGACGATCTGCAGGCGCAGATCGACAAGTGGCATCGCGCCCGGGTCATCGGTCCGTTCGACGCGGACGAGTACCAGCGGTTCCTCACCGACATCGGATACCTGCAGCCCGAACCGGCGGATTTCACGATCACCACCGCCGGCGTCGACGCTGAGATCGCCACCACCGCCGGCCCACAGTTGGTGGTGCCGATCCTCAACGCGCGGTTCGCCCTGAACGCGGCGAACGCCCGCTGGGGCTCGCTCTACGACGCGCTCTACGGCACCGACGTCATCGGCGAGGAGGACGGCGCCGAAAAGGGCCAGGGATACAACCCCGTCCGCGGCGACAAGGTCATCGCCTACGCCCGCCGGTTCCTCGACGGGGCCGTGCCGCTGGCGTCGGGGTCATGGGCCGACATCACCTCGCTGGTAGTCGACGACGGTCAGGTCGCGGTGTCGACCGGTGACGAGCAGCGAATCGGGTTGGCCGACCCCGCGCAGTTCGTCGGCTACCTCGGCGACGTGGCGAACCCCGAAGCGGTGCTGCTGGTCAACAACGGTCTGCACGTCGAGATCCTGATCGACGCGGACTCCCCGATCGGCTCCACCGACGCGGCCGGCATCAAGGACGTCGTGCTGGAGTCGGCCGTCACCACGATCATGGACTTCGAGGATTCCGTGGCCGCCGTCGACGCCGACGACAAGGTGCTGGGCTACCGCAACTGGCTCGGTCTCAACCGCGGCGACCTCAGCGAGGAAGTCAGGAAGTCCTCCTCGGGGGGCGATGAGACGTTCACCCGCGTCCTCAACGAGGACCGCACCTTCCACTCCGCCGACGGCGGCGAGCTCACGCTGCCCGGCCGCAGCCTGATGTTCGTCCGCAACGTCGGCCATCTGATGACCAACGACGCGATGGTGTTCGACGCCGACGGTGAGGACGGCGCTGAGGTTCCCGAGGGTATCCAGGACGCGCTGTTCACCAGTCTGATCGCCATCCACGGGCTGCGGCAGGGCTCCGACAACGACGGCGCCAACGGTCCGCTGGCCAACAGCCGTACCGGTTCGATCTACATCGTCAAGCCCAAGATGCACGGCCCGGAAGAGGTGGCGTTCACCTGCGAGCTGTTCAGCCGCGTCGAGGACGTGCTCGGCCTGCCGCAGAACACCATCAAGGTGGGCATCATGGACGAGGAGCGCCGCACCACGGTGAACCTCAAGGGCTGCATCAAGGCCGCCGCCGACCGGGTGGTGTTCATCAACACCGGGTTCCTGGACCGCACCGGCGACGAGATCCACACCTCGATGCAGGCGGGTCCGATGATCCGCAAGGGCGCGATGAAGTCGCAGCCGTGGATCGGCGCTTATGAGAACCAGAACGTCGACATCGGGCTGGCCACCGGCTTCTCCGGCAGGGCGCAGATCGGCAAGGGCATGTGGGCCATGACCGAGCTGATGGGCGACATGGTCGAGCAGAAGATCGGCCAGCCCAAGGCCGGGGCCACCACCGCCTGGGTGCCGTCACCGACGGCTGCGACGTTGCACGCCATGCATTACCACGAGGTGGACGTGTTCGCGGTGCACAAGGACCTCGAGGGCGAGAAGCGGTCCTCGCTCGACGAGCTGTTGACGATCCCGTTGGCCAAGGAATTGGCGTGGGCCCCCGAAGAGATCCGCGAGGAGGTCGACAACAACTGTCAGTCGATCCTCGGCTACGTGGTGCGCTGGATCGACGCCGGCGTGGGGTGTTCGAAGGTTCCCGACATCCACGACGTGGCGCTGATGGAGGACCGTGCAACGCTGCGCATCTCCAGTCAGCTGCTGGCGAACTGGCTGCGCCACGGGGTGATCACCGAAGAGGACGTTAAGGCGAGCCTGCGGCGGATGGCCGCGGTGGTGGACGAGCAGAATGCCGCGGACCCGGAGTTTCGGCCGATGGCCACCGACCCGGACAACAACATCGCGTTCCAGGCGGCGCAGGAGCTGATCCTGTCCGGCGGGGAGCAGCCCAACGGCTACACCGAGCCGGTCCTGCACCGCAGACGCCGAGAGTTCAAGGTGGCAAACAACATTGGTTGATGTTGTGCAATCAGAACTGACTGATCGACCGGACATCTGCGAAGGCAGGACGGGCGGGGCGGGCCGGCATGGGAAGACATAGCCTTCCCGACCCCGAGGATTCCGCCGGCCGGGAGCCCGAAGACGAACAGACCGAGCGGTTCGGCGTCGACGACGGTTTCGAGCCCGCCCAACGGGATGTCGAGTCTGACGCCTACCCCGACGAGCCGGTCCCGCCGCGGTCCGCCGGCCCGCAGCACGGCGGCGACTGGGACGGCGGCGAGTGGACCGGTAGCCATCGCTCGGTGACCCCGAGTCGGCGCGGAGTCAGCATCGGCGTCATCGTCGCGCTGGTGAGCGTGGTCGTGGTCGTCGGTGTCGTGATCCTGTGGCGCTTCTTCGGAGATGCTCTGTCCGACCGATCCGACGTTGCCGCCGCGCGGTGCGTCGACGGTGAAGTTGTTGTCGCCGTCGTCGCCGATCCGGCGATCACCGAACCGATCGCCGCGCTGGTGGAGCGCTACAACCAGACCGCGGCCCCCGTCGGTGACCGTTGTGTCAGGGTGGCGGTCGAGTCCGCCGATTCCGACCAGGTCGTCAACGGGTTCACCGGAGAGTGGCCGGCCGACCTCGGTGAGCGACCTGCACTGTGGATCCCGGCCAGTTCGGTCTCGGAGGCCCGGCTGGAGGCCGCGGCCGGCGCCCAGACCATCAGCGACAGCCGATCCCTGGTCGCCTCCCCGGTCGTGCTCGCGGTGTCGCCGCAGCTGCAGGGGGCACTGGGTGAACAGAACTGGGGAACGCTGCCGGGGCTGCAGGCAGATCCTGCCTCGCTCGACGGTCTCGGACTGCCGGGGTGGGGCGGGCTCCGCCTGACGATGCCGCTGACCCAGGACGGTGACGCCGCCTATCTGGCGGCCGAGGCGGTGGCGGTCGCCGCTGCGCCGTCCGGCGCTCCTGCCAGCGCGGGGCTAGGCGCGGTCAGCACGCTGATCGGCGCCGCACCCGAACTCGCCGACCCGACCGCGGCCACCGCGATGGACGCACTCGTGGACGCACCCGAGCCGGCCACCGCGCCGGTGCACGCGGTGGTCACCACCGAGCAGCAGCTCTTCGAGCGTGCGTCGGGTCTGCCCGACGCGACCGCCAAGCTGGCGGCGTGGCTGCCACCGGGCCCGACCGCAATGGCCGACTTCCCCACCGTGCTGCTCGCCGGTGACTGGCTGACCCAGGAGCAGGTCACCGCTGCCAGCGAGTTCGCCAGGTTCATCCGCAAACCCGAGCAACTCGGCGACCTCGCCGCCGCCGGGTTCCGCGTGGACGGCGTGGCGCCACCCCCCAGCGACGTCGTCGACTTCGCACCGGTCGCGGCCCCCTTGGACGTCGGCGACAATGTGCTGCGGGCGACGATCGCCGACACGCTGACCACGCCGGCCGCCAGCCCGACCGTGACGATCATGCTCGACCAGTCGATGCCCGCGGATGAAGGTGGCAAGTCGCGCCTGGCCAATGTGGCCGACGCGCTCAGGGCACGAGTGCAGGTCCTGCCCGGGGACTCCGGTGTGGGGTTGTGGACGTTCGACGGTGTCGCGGGGCGGTCCGTGGTCAGCCTCGGCCCGCTGTCCGAACCGCTCGGCGGACAGCCCCGAGCCGAGGCCCTGACCGAGGCGCTGAACAGACAGACAGCCTCGAACGGCGGCGCGGTCTCGTTCACGACTTTGCGGCTGGTCTATACCGACGCATCGGCGGCATATCGCGAGGGCCAGGAGAACTCGGTGCTCGTGATCACCGCCGGACCGCACACGGATCAGTCGCTGGGCGCCGAGGGCCTGCAACAGTACATCAGGGGCGCGTTCGACCCGGCCCGCCCCGTGGCGGTGAACGTCATCGACTTCGGTGACGACGCGGACCGGGCCACCTGGGAATCGGTCGCGCAGATCACCGGGGGCAGTTACCAGAACCTGGAGACCTCGGCGAGTCCGGAGCTGGCGTCGGCGATCGCCGACATGCTGTCCTGACGTGTCGCATCCTCGGTGCTCGGCGGCCACCTATTACTCATGGCACGTCAGCCGTCAGCCGTCAGCCGTCAGCCGTCGACCCGAGACGGTGACGTACTCACCGTACGGGCCCGCCCTTGGCGGGCGGAGACCGCGTCCGTGGGGACAACAAACGCCGGACGCCCGAGGCTTGAATAACCGCCTAGCAAGCCGCACCAGGCCCAGGTGCCGCGTCACGATATGATCAGATGTTCGCTGGCCGTATTGCCCGTCGGTCACGTGCGCCGATGGTACGACAGCGGTACGATTTCGTCGCGTTGGGCCGCGACGAACAGGCGGCAGCAGCTAACGCCGATTTCCACGCAACTGGTTCGGGGCAAGGGGTCAGGTGATTTCGTAGTGGAGGGTGCGGTTTGCCCACCAGGGGACTCGGGTGTCTTGGGGGAGGTCGGCTTGGCGGAGCACGGGCGCGTAGG
>NZ_JBAUJB010000097.1:0-30683 GCF_049683355.1 Mycobacterium sp. | reverse complement strand
CAATGCGCTTCGTCGAAGAGCCGTTGCGCACCCGCAGTGCTTCAGCGGTCGCTCGTGGCACAGCCGTCGCTCCGCGATCCTCGGTGGTCCGGCGCAGCCGACTGCGCCGGCCGACGATCGTGCTCGGGTCCGTCGTGGCGCTGCTCGGCGTGGCGTTGACCGCGACGTCATTCACCTGGCGCGAGCACGTGACGGTGCTGCGCGCGAACGGCAACGAGCTGGCCGCGCTTTCCCCGCGCGACTACCCGGGCGCACGCGCGCTGGTCGACAACGTGAGGGTGCCCAAGCTGCCGATGCGCCCGACCGTGCTGGAGGCCGAAGACGACATCCCGCAAACCACCCTCGACGGATGCATCAGCAACTTCGAAAACGCCAGCGTCATCAACTGCACCTACGGAGACGCAAACGCGTCGCGCACCATCGCCCTGGCCGGCGGTTCGCACGCCGAGCACTGGATCACCGCACTGGACCTGCTGGGCCGGTTGCACGACTTCAAGGTCGTCACGTACCTCAAGATGGGCTGCCCGCTGACGACGGCGGAGAAGCCGCTGGTGATGGGCGACAACCGCGAGTACCCGCGGTGCCGTGAATGGAACAAGCGGGTGATGCCGATGCTCATCGCGGACAAGCCCGACTATGTCTTCACGACCTCGACCCGCCCGTGGAACATCAAGCCCGGCGATGTCATGCCGTCCAGCTACCTGGGCATCTGGGAAGAGTTGTCGGAGAACGACATTCCCATCCTCGCGATGCGGGACACACCATGGCTGGTGCGGGACGGGGAGCCGTTCTTCCCCGCGGACTGCCTGGCCGACGGCGGCGATGCCACATCGTGCGGGATCGAAAGATCCGAAGTACTGTCGGATCACAACCCGACACTGGACTACGTGGCGGAGTTTCCGCTGCTCAATCCGCTCGACATGAGTAACGCGGTGTGCCGCCCCGATCATTGCCGAGCCGTGGAGGGAAATGTGCTGCTCTATCACGACTCTCACCACATCTCCAGTACGTACATGCGCACCATGACCGGTGAGTTGGGCCGCCAGATCGCCGCCGTCACCGGCTGGTGGCGGGCCTGATGCCGACCCCCGAACCGACGTCCACTCCGACCGTCTGGCCAGGTTCCTCCTACCCCCTGGGCGCCACCTACGACGGCGCCGGTACCAACTTCTCGCTGTTCTCCGAGGTCGCCGACCGGGTGGAACTGTGCCTGATCGGCAAGGACGGCCGCGAGCACCGGATCAATCTCGAGGAAGTCGACGGCTACGTCTGGCACTGCTACCTGCCGACGGTGACGCCGGGGCAGCGCTACGGTTACCGGGTGCACGGACCGTGGAGTCCGTCGTCCGGGCACCGCTGCGACCCGAGCAAGCTGCTGCTCGATCCGTACGGCAAGTCTTTTCACGGCGAGTTCGACTTCACCCAGGCGCTGTTCTCCTACGACCTGCGGGCCGACGACCTGGCCAGCGGGGGTGAGCCGCCGCACGTCGACTCACTGGGGCACACCATGACCAGTGTGGTGATCAACCCGTTCTTCCAGTGGGGATCCGACCGCGCCCCCCGCACGCCCTACCACGAGACCGTCATCTACGAGGCGCACGTCAAGGGGATGACGCAGGCGCACCCGGGCGTTCCCGCGGAACTGCGCGGGACCTACGCCGGCCTGGCGCACCCGGTGATCATCGACCACCTCAAATCGCTCAACGTCACCGCGATCGAGTTGATGCCGGTGCACCAGTTCCTGCACGACCATCGACTACTCCAGCTGGGACTGCGGAATTACTGGGGCTACAACACCTTCGGCTTCTTCGCCCCCCACCACCAGTATGCGGCGAACAAGCATGCCGGCGGCGCGGTCGCCGAGTTCAAGACGATGGTGCGGGCGTTTCACGAGGCGGGCATCGAGGTGATCCTCGACGTGGTCTACAACCACACCGCCGAAGGCAACCATCTCGGGCCCACCATCAACTTCCGCGGCATCGACAACGCCGCCTACTACCGGCTGCTCGACGGCGACAACCGGTACTACAAGGACTTCACCGGCACCGGCAACAGTCTCAACGCGCGTCACCCGCACACGCTGCAACTGATCATGGACTCGCTGCGGTACTGGGTTCTCGACATGCACGTCGACGGGTTCCGGTTCGACCTGGCCGCCACCCTGGCGCGGGAGTTCTACGACGTGGACCGACTGTCGGCGTTCTTCGATCTCGTCCAGCAGGATCCGGTCATCAGCCAGGTCAAGCTGATCGCCGAACCGTGGGACATCGGCGAAGGGGGCTACCAGGTCGGGAACTTCCCAGGTTTGTGGACCGAATGGAACGGGAAGTATCGCGACACTGTGCGTGATTACTGGCGGGGCGAGCCCGCAACACTGGGCGAGTTCGCATCCCGGCTGACCGGGTCGTCGGACCTCTACGAGGCGACGGGTCGGCGCCCCAGCGCCAGCATCAACTTCGTCACCTGCCACGACGGCTTCACCCTCAACGACCTGGTGTCCTACAACGAGAAGCACAACGAAGCCAACGACGAGGACAACCGCGACGGCGAGAGCCACAATCGGTCCTGGAACTGCGGCGTGGAGGGGCCCACGGAGGATCCGGCGATCCTCGGTCTGCGGTCCAAGCAGATGCGCAACATCCTGGGCACGCTGATGTTGTCGCAGGGCACCCCGATGATCGCGCACGGCGACGAGATCGGCCGAACCCAGCGGGGCAACAACAACGTCTACTGTCAGGACTCCGAACTGTCCTGGATGGACTGGTCGTTGTGCGAGACCAACGCCGACCTGCTCGAGTTCGCCCGCAAGGTGGTCAAATTCCGCAGGGATCATCCGGTGTTCCGACGCCGGCGGTTCTTCGAGGGCAAACCGATCCGCACCGGCACCCAGGCCAGGGACATCGCCTGGCTCACCCCGGCCGGCAACGAGATGGCCGCCGAGGATTGGGAGGCCGGGCTCGGACAGTGCGTCGCGGTGTTTCTCAACGGGCAGGCCATCCCGGCGCCCAACGAGCGCGGGGAAGGGGTCTTCGACGACTCCTTCTTAATGTGCTTCAACTCTCACGACGAAGTGGAAGACTTCGTCGCACCGCGGGCCGACTACTACGCGCGGGAGTGGACGGCCGACCTGGACACCGCCGACCCGACGGGTGACACCGAACTGGTGGTGGCCGCCGGGGAGAAGATCTCGGTGCAGCCACGTTCCTTACTCGTCCTGCGAAAGACCGCCTGACACATGCGAATCCTATCGACATACCGGCTGCAGATGCGTGGACCGGCCAGCGGCGAGGCGTTCACCTTCGCCGACGCGGAGAAGCTCGTCGACTATTTCGCCGAACTCGGTGTCTCCCATCTCTACCTGTCCCCCATCCTGACCGCGGCCGAGGGATCCAGCCACGGTTACGACGTCACCGACCCCACCACGGTGTCGGCCGAACTCGGCGGCGCAGACGGTCTGCAGCGACTCGCGGACGCGGCGCACAGTCGCAACCTCGGCTTGATCGTGGACATCGTGCCCAACCATGTGGGCGTCGACGTGCCCCGCCAGAACCGGTGGTGGTGGGACGTGCTGACCCACGGCAAAGAGTCGGCTTTCAGCTCGTACTTCGATATCGACTGGACGCTGGACCCGGACGGCCGAATCGTGTTGCCCGTCCTGGGTTCTGACGAGGACGTCGCCGACCTGGCGGTCGACGGCGAGGTGCTGCGGCTCGGCGATCTGCAATATCCGATCCGCCCCGGCACCGGAGACGGCACCGGCGCCGAGGTCCACGATCGGCAGCACTACAAACTGATCGGCTGGCGCAACGGCTCCTGCGGCTATCGGCGCTTCTTCTCGATCACCTCGCTGGCAGGTCTGCGCCAAGAGGACCGCGCGGTCTTCGACGCCTCGCACGCCGAGGTGGGCCGGTGGTTCGCCGAGGACCTCGTCGATGGTATACGCATCGACCATCCGGACGGATTGTCCGACCCCGCAGGTTATTTGACCTGGTTGCGGGAACTCGCGGGACCAGAGGCCTGGATCGTGGTCGAGAAGATCCTCGCGGTCGACGAGCCGCTGGACCCCAGCCTGCCCGTAGCAGGCACCACCGGGTACGACGCGCTGCGCGAAGCGGGCGGCCTGTTCGTGGACCCGACCGGTACCGAATCGCTGACCGCGCTGGTCGATTCGGCGGGCGGCGACCATGCGGCTGCCGAGACTGCCCGTGGCCTCAAGGTGAAAGCCGTCACCGAAACTCTGGCCAGCGAGTTGCGCCGGCTGCGCCGGGCCGTCGTCGGGGCCACCGGACGTGACCACGAAAGACTCCCCGACGCGGTGGCCGCGCTGCTGAGCCGCATCGGCGTCTACCGCTCCGATTACCTGACACTGACGTCGGTGCTTCCGGTGGCCGTCGCCGAGACCACCTCGGCCCAGCCGGAACTCGCCGAGCCGCTCGCTCTGTTCATGACCGCGATGACCCGCAGCCCCGAGGTGGGCGTGCGACTGCAGCAGCTGTGCGGCGCGGCTACCGCAAAGGCGATGGAAGACTGCCTGTTCTACCGCGACGCCCGGCTGGTGTCGCTCAACGAGGTGGGCGGCGAACCGGAGTACTTCGGCGTGAGCGCTGCGGAGTTCCACCGGCGCGCCGCGGACCGGGCAGCGCTGTGGCCGCACGCGATGACCACCCTGACCACCCACGACACCAAGCGCGGCGAGGACGTGCGCGCCCGCATCGGGGTGCTGTCGCAGGTTCCCTCGCTGTGGAGCGAACTGGTCCGTGGCTGGGAACGGACCACTCCCTCCCCCGACCCGCTGACCGGACTGTTCTTGTGGCAGAACATTTTCGGCGTCTGGCCTGCCGACGGGACGGTGAGCACCGAACTGCGGCAACGCCTGCACGGTTACGCGGAGAAGGCCATCAGGGAAGCCGCACTGCACACCACGTGGAACGACCCGAACGTGGAGTTCGAGACCGCGGTGCACGATTGGCTGGATGCGGTGCTGGACGGACCGGTGGCGGTGGAGTTGACCGCGACCCTGGCCAGACTGGACGAGCATGCCCGCGCAGATGCGCTGGGCCAGAAGTTGGTCGCGCTCACGGCCCCCGGTATCCCGGACGTCTATCAGGGCACCGAGCTCTGGGAGGACAGCCTGGTCGATCCGGACAATCGACGGCCGGTCGACTATTCGCTGCGCCGCGAGCAGGTGGCCGCCGACTCGCACCCCAAGATGCGGGTGGTGCGCGCGGCGCTGCAGTTGCGCCAACAGCGACCTGACACATTCCTGTCCGGCGGCTATCGCCCGGTGCCCGCCGACGGCGATTCCGCCGAGCACGTCGTGGCGTTCCTGCGCGGTGACGACGTGCTGGTCGCCGTCAGCCGGTGGACAGTCCGGTTGGCCGACAACGGTTGGGGTGAGACCACCTTGGTGCTTCCCGACGGCCGCTGGAACGATGTCCTGAGTGGCTCTACACACACCGGCGGGGTTCCGGCGGGCGAGCTGTTCGGTGCGCTGCCGGTGGCATTGTTGGTGCGCGCCGATGGCTGAGCACGAGTTCACTGTCTGGGCACCCCGACCCGACCGGGTCCGCCTCGACGTTGACGGTGCGCTGCACCCGATGACGCGCACCGACGACGGATGGTGGCACGCGGTCGTCGACGCCGCTCCGGACGCGCGCTACGGCTTCCTCGTCGGCGACGATCCGAAGGTGCTGCCCGATCCCCGCTCCCCGCGACAGCCCGAAGGCGTCCACGAACGCTCGCAGCTGTGGCGAGCCTCGCCTGAGGCGTGGAGCGACGAGGGCTGGCGAGGGCGCTCCATCGAGGGCGCGGTGATCTACGAAATGCACGTCGGGACGTTCACCCCCGCGGGCACATTCGATTCGGCGATCGAGAAGCTGGGGCACCTGGTCGATCTCGGTGCCGACTTCGTCGAGTTGATGCCTGTCAATGCGTTCGGCGGCACACACGGCTGGGGCTACGACGGGGTCCTCTGGTATGCGGTGCACGAACCCTACGGTGGTCCCGACGCCCTGATCCGGCTGATCGACGCCTGCCACGCCCGCGGACTCGGTGTGCTGATCGACGCGGTCTTCAACCATCTCGGCCCCTCGGGGAACTATCTGCCCGAGTTCGGGCCCTATCTGTCGACGGGCAGCAACCCCTGGGGCGAATCGATCAACATCGCCGACGCCGACGCCGACCCGGTGCGCCGCTACATTCTCGATTGTGCGCTGCGCTGGATGCGTGACTTCCACGCCGACGGGCTGCGACTGGACGCCGTGCACGCTCTGGTGGCCACCACGGCCATCCCCATCCGCGAGGAGCTGTCGGCCGAGACCGATGCTCTGGCAACCGAAGTCGGGCGGCCGCTGTCGCTGATCGCCGAAAGCGACATGAACGACCCGAGGCTGATCACGCCGCGCGACCAGGGCGGTCTCGGCATGACCGCACAGTGGGACGACGACATCCACCACGCGATCCACTCCGCTGTCTCCGGTGAACAACAGGGCTACTACGGCGACTTCGGCACCCTCGAGACACTGGCGCAGACCCTGCGGCACGGCTACTTCCACGCGGGCACGTACTCGTCGTTCCGGCACCGTCGGCACGGACGGCCACTGGACACCGCGACGATCCCGGCCACCCGTCTGTTGGCCTACACGCTGACCCACGACCAGGTGGGCAACCGCGCGATCGGTGACCGGCCGTCGCAGAATCTGACCACCGGCCAGCTCGCGATCAAGGCGGCCCTCGCACTCGGCTCCCCCTACACGGCGATGCTGTTCATGGGTGAGGAGTGGGCGTCGTCGTCGCCGTTCCAGTTCTTCAGCTCCCATCCCGAACCCGAGCTTGCCCGGGCGACGGCGGAGGGCCGCAAGAAGGAGTTCGCCGAGCACGGCTGGGACGCCGACGAGATCCCCGACCCGCAGGATCCGGCGACGTTCGAACGCTCGAAGCTGAACTGGGGCGAGGTCGGCGACGGCGAGCACGCCCGGCTGCTCTCCTTCTACCGCAGCCTGATCGCGCTGCGCCGCAGCGAGTCCGACTTCGGCGATCCCTGGCTGGACCACCTGAAGATCACCTACGACGAAGATCGGCGGTGGTTTCTCATGCAGCGCGGCAACTTCACCATCTCGTGCAATCTCGGCGACCACCCGGTGGACGTGCCCGTCACCGGCGAGGTCGTGCTGGCCTTTGAGGAACCGGAGACGGGCGTCGACCACACCCGGCTTGCCGGCCATTCTGTCGCGATCCTGCGTGCCGCGACCTGATCGCCTCAGGTCAGGTAGCGGTAGGTCGGCGAACCCGGCTCAAGCAGTTCGACGTGGCACTCCGAGGTCTGCATCCGCGCGATCAGCCCCTCCAGATCCGACGCCGACCCCATCTCGATACCGACGAGCGCCTCGCCGGTCTCGCGGTTGTTGCGCTTGACGTACTCGAACAACGTGATGTCGTCGTTCGGGCCGAGCACCTCATCGAGGAACCGGCGCAGCGCGCCGGGCTCCTGCGGGAAATCGACCAGGAAGTAATGCTTGAGCCCCAGGTGCACCAGGGAGCGCTCGAGGACCTCGCCGTAGCGGGACACGTCGTTGTTGCCGCCGGAGATCAAGCAGACCACCGTCGAGCCCGGCTGGATGTCGGCGTCGAGCAGGGCCGCCACCGACAGCGCGCCCGCTGGTTCGGCGATGATGCCTTCGTTCTGGTACAGGTCGAGCATCGCGGTGCACACCGCACCCTCGTCGACGGTGGTGATGGACACCATGTCCCCGGCCGCCGACAGCGCGGCGAACGGCAGCGTGCCCACCCGGGCGACGGCTGCCCCGTCGACGAACTGGTCGACGTGTTCGAGTGTCACCGGCGTTCCGCTGGCCAGCGCGGCCACCAGCGCCGCTGCGCCGGCCGGCTCCACCCCCAGGACCGAGGTCGTGGTGGTCCGCTCGGCCAGGTAGGTGGTGATCCCACTGATGCACCCACCCCCGCCGACCGGCACGATCATCAGGTCCGGCTCCCCGCCGAGCTGGTCGAGGACCTCCACCGCGATCGTGCCCTGGCCTGCCATCGTCCGGAGATCGTCGTACGGCGGTACCAGGGTTGCGCCGGTGCGCGCGACGTCCTCGCGGGCAGCCTCGGCCGCCATGTCGTAGGTCTTGCCGCCCACGATCAGCTCGATGTAGTCGCCGCCGTGATAGCGGATCCGGTTGCGCTTCTGCTTAGGCGTCTTGGCCGGAACGTAGACCCGCCCGTGCACCCCCATCGACCGGCAGGCCAGGGCGAAACCCTGGGCATGGTTGCCGGCGGACGAGCACACCACCCCGGCGGCCTTCTCTTCGGGACTCAGCTGCATCAACAGGTTGTAGGCACCCCGCAGCTTGTATGAGCGCACTTCCTGCAGGTCCTCGCGCTTCAGGTAGACCTGGGCACCGGTCAGTGCCGACAACCGATCGCTGAGCTGCAACGGCGTGCGGGACACCACGCTGGAAATTCGCCGAGCTGCCTCGTCGACATCCGAGGCACGCAACGGCGCCTCGGGATCGATGCGAAGGCTCTGGCTCAGCTCAGCGGACACCGCACAATGGTGCCACCGCAGCGCACCGCAGCAAAAACGGATTCAGCCGGCCCGGCCGACAGGTAGCCGGGCTAGCCAAATCGCACGTCCACAATCGGGATTTCGGCTAGCCGAAACCTTTCGTACGAGCTATCGTCATTTGTATGACCACCGCCGAACAGTTCCGCGAAGCCGTGACGCATCCGGCGTCGACGGTTTCGGTTGCCGAGGTGCCGTGGCCCGCCTACAAGGTGCTGGCCCTGCTGGTGGGTCTGCTGGTGTTCGCGGTGGTCATGGTGGCGACCACCACCGCCGCCACCGCGGTCCTCAGCGGAGCAGGCGTCGGCACGTTGGTTTGGCTCGTCCTGGGGTTGCCCGGCTCCTCACGCTGAGCACCGAGATCAACCGCCCAGGCACCCGGGGCCCAACAGCGCCTTCAGGTCGCCCATCAATGCCGAGGACGGGGTGACCCGCAGCGACTGATCCAGCTCCAGCGTCGTGGTGCGCTCGCCGCTGATCAGTCGCAGATGCACCTGGGCGGTGCCCGGGTGACGTACCAGCACCTGCTTGAGCGCGCTGACCTTGTCGACCGTGCACTGCCGGGTGGGCAGGCTCACCGCGACCGGACGGTTCGCCTGGGCGGTCGAGAAGTCCGGAACAACAAGCTCATTGGCGATCAGCGAGATTCGGTCATCTCGGATCGCGACCTTGGCGCCGACCAGCACGACGACATCGTCGGCGATCTCGGCACCGAACATCGAGTAGGTCTGCGGGAAGAACAGCACCTCGATACCGCCGGTGAGGTCTTCCAGCTGAGCCGAGGCCCACGGCAACCCGTTCTTGTTGACCCGGCGGTTCACCGACGCGAGGATCCCACCGATCCGGACCTGCGTGTCGTTGGCAACGTCCCCGTCCAGGATGGCCGGGATGGCGGTGTCGACCTGGGCGGCGAGCAGATGAGCGATCCCGTTGAGCGGGTGACCTGACACGTAGAGGCCCAGCATCTCGCGCTCGAGCGCGAGCTTGTGCTTGTCGTCCCACTCCTCGTCGGGCACCTTGATGGTGAACACCGAGTCCGCAGCGCCGGAGTCGGCCCCGCCGAACAGGTCGAACTGCCCCATCGCCTCAGCCTTCTTGGTCCCGAGCACCGAGTCGACGGCGTCGGTGTGCACCAGGAACAAGCCCTTACGTGGGTGCCCCAGCGAATCGAATGCCCCGGCCTTGACCAGCGATTCGGTCACCTTCTTGTTGCACGGCCCGATGTCGATCTTGTTGAGGTAGTCGGAGAAGTCGGTGAACTTGCCCTTCTCGTTGCGGGTGTTGATCAGCGACGCCACGACGTTCGCGCCGACGTTGCGGACCGCGCCGAGCCCGAAGCGGATGTCGGTGCCCACCGAGGCGAAGTTCTGCGCCGACTCGTTGACGTCAGGCGGTAGCACCGTGATGCCCAGCCGCCGGCAGTCGGCCAGGTAGACCGCGGCCTTATCCTTGTCGTCACCCACCGACGTGAGCAGCCCCGCCATGTATTCGGCGGGATAGTTGGCCTTGAGATAGGCCGTCCAGTACGACACCAGCCCGTAGCCGGCGGCGTGCGACTTGTTGAAGGCGTAGTCGGCGAACGGAAGCACCGTGTCCCACAACGCCTTGACGGCGGCCGCCGAGAATCCGTTGGCCTTCATGCCCTCGGAGAAGCCCTCGAACTCCTTCTCGAGGACCTCCCGCTTCTTCTTGCCCATGGCCTTGCGCAGAATGTCGGCTCGGGCCAGCGAATAGCCGGCGACCTTCTGCGCGATCCGCATGATCTGCTCTTGGTAGACGATCAGGCCGTAGGTCTCGGACAGGATCTCGCGCAGCGGCTCTTCGAGCTCCGGGTGGATCGGCTTGATGGCCTGCCGCCCGTTCTTACGGTCGGCGTAGTCGTTGTGGGCGTTCATCCCCATCGGCCCGGGACGGTACAACGCGATGACGGCGACGACGTCCTCGAAGCCGGTGGGCTGCATACGACGCAGCAGGTCGCGCATCGGTCCACCGTCGAGCTGGAACACTCCGAGGGTGTCACCGCGCCCGAGCAGTTCGTAGGCCGCCGGGTCGTCCAGCGGAACGGTGTCCAGGTCCAGATCGATGCCGCGATTGGCTTTGATGTTCTCGATCGCGTCACCGATGATCGTCAGGTTCCGCAGGCCCAGGAAGTCCATCTTGAGCAGGCCGATGGCCTCACACGACGGGTAGTCCCAGCCGGTGATCACCGCACCGTCCTGCGGGCGGCGCCACAGCGGGATCGCGTCGATGAGCGGTTCGGAGCTCATGATCACCGCACAGGCGTGCACTCCCGCGTTGCGGACCAGACCCTCGAGGCCCCGCGCGGTCTCGTAGATGGTCCGCACGTCCGGGTCGGTGTCGATCAACGCCCGGACCTCGGCGGCCTCCTTGTACCGCTCGTGCGCCGGATCGGTGATCCCCGACAGCGGGATGTCCTTGGCCATGATGGGCGGCGGCAGCGCCTTGGTGATCCGGTCGGCTATGGCGAATCCGGGCTGGCCGTAGTGCACTCTGGCCGAATCCTTCAGCGCCGCCTTCGTTTTGATGGTGCCGAATGTGATGACCTGGGCCACCCGGTCGCTGCCCCACCGGTTGGCGGCGTACCGGAGCATCTCACCGCGGCGGCGGTCGTCGAAGTCGATGTCGATGTCGGGCATCGACACCCGCTCGGGGTTGAGGAACCGCTCGAACAGCAGCCCGTACGGGATCGGATCGATGTTGGTGATTCCCATCGCGTACGCGACCAGCGATCCTGCAGCCGACCCGCGGCCCGGGCCCACCCGGATGTCCACCGAGCGGGCATAGCCGATCAGGTCGGCGACGATCAGGAAGTAGGACGGGTAACCCTTCTCGCAGATGACCTTGATCTCGTAGTCGGCGCGGTCGGTGTACTCCTGCGGCACCCCGCCGGGAAACCTGCGCTGCAGCCCGGCCGCGACCTCGTGGCGCAACCAGGTCTCCTGGGTGTGCCCCTCGGGCACCGGGAACACCGGCATCCGGTCGAGCGGCTGCCACACCTCTGTATAGGGCTGCACCCGCTCGGCGATCAACAGGGTCGAGTCGCAGGCACCGGGCACCTGGTCATCCCACAGGGCGCGCATCTCGGCGGCGGACTTGAGGAAGTATCCGTCGCCGTCGAACTTGAAGCGGGCCGGATCCGACAGCGTCTTGCCGGTCTGGATGCACAGCAGCGCCTCGTGGTTGTGCGACGCGTCGCGGGTCACGTAGTGGCAGTCGTTGGTGGCCAGCGGCGGGATGTTCAGCTTGCGGCCGACCTCGAGTAGCCCCTCGCGGACCCGGGTCTCGATGGACAGGCCGTGGTCCATCAGCTCCAGGAAGAAGTTCTCCGGGCCGAAGATGTCCCGCCACTTTGCCGCGGCCTCCAGCGCCTCGCGCTCATGGCCCAGCCGCAGGCGGGTCTGCACCTCACCCGAGGGGCAGCCGGTGGTGGCGATGATGCCCTCGGCGTGCTCGGCGATCACCTCGGCGTCCATCCGCGACCACTTGCCGAGCTGACCCTCGAACGATGCCAGCGACGACAACTTGAACAGGTTGCGCAACCCGGTGGCGTTCTCCGCGACCATCGTCATGTGGGTGTAGGCGCCGCTGCCCGAGACGTCGTCACCCTTCTGGCTCGGGTCGCCCCACTGCACACGCTTTGTGTCGAAACGTGACGCGGGGGCGATGTAGGCCTCGACGCCGATGATCGGCTTGATCCCGACCTCGGTCGCCTTGTTGTAGAACTCGCTGGCGCCGAACATGTTTCCGTGGTCGGTCATCCCCACCGCGGGCATCTGCAGCCGCTGCGCCTCGGCCAGCATCGGGCTGATCTTCGCGGCGCCGTCCAGCATCGAGTACTCGGTGTGGTTGTGCAGGTGAACAAAAGACCCTGAGGACCGCCAGTCTGAACCGCTCATAGGGTGGCCAGTCTATGACCGGCCACCGACAGCGCGCGGCGTGTCGCAGTGCGTGTCTCGCGTTGTTCGGATCAGGCTTGCACCGGCGCGCCGACCCGCTGGTCCAGCAACCCGGTTTCGAACATCCGGAGCAGTTGCCTGGCAATCGCGGTGGCCCCGGTGGCGTCGACGAAGCCGGCGTAGAAGCCCATCCCCCAGAACAGCGCCGCCAGCATGTCCGCCACCGCGCGCGGATCGGAATCGGCGGCCAGCTCCCCGTGTGCGATCGCCTGCATCACTATCGAGTGGTAGAAGCCGTGCACCGAGGCGACCACGGCGTCGGCCGCGTCGGTGCGGGCCGGCCGCGGTGGAGTTCGAGCCTGGCGGTCACCAGGAACTGCATCGCCGCGGCATCGGGCAGGATCAACCGCTGCATCTGCTCGATGAACACCGTCAGCTGATTCTGCAGCCCGCTCTCCCTCTGAGCGGCCACGGCACATTCCGCGACCCGCGTGTAGGCGTCGCGGAGCAGGATCTCGTACACCTCGTCACGGGTGGCGAAATAGTAGTGAAGGGTCGGCCTGCTCACCCCGGCGCGCAGCGCGATCTGCTGAAACGTCGCCGCGTGGTAACCACGCTCGGCGATGACCGCACGGTCGGCATCGAGGATCTGCACCCGCGTGGCCTCAGAGTCCGAACCCACCGGACGGCCGCGGCCCCGCGTTCGGGGCGGGGTCAGAGGTCCGGGCTCCACGAGCAAACGCTATTGCATAGCTGGTAACCGGTCAATCGATACTTTCGCAAATATCACACCGAGGACGGCTCGGCGGACCGCCGCACGACACGCGCGCGGCGCACCGCATCGACGGTGAACACCGCCAGCGCCACCCAGATCAACGCGAACCCGAACCAGCGCGCGGGCGGCATCGGTTCGTGGCCGACGAGCACGCCCCACGACAGCTGCATCGCGGGGGTCATGTAGAACAACAGACCCAGCGACACCATCGCCAGCCGCTGCGCGGCCGCGGCGAACAGCAACAGCGGCAGCGCCGTGAGCACGCCCGCCAGCACCATCAACCCGGCATGCCCGGCGCCGTGGCCGGTGAACGTTCCCTGACCCGTGACCTGCAGGAAGACCACGTACGCCACCGCGAACGGCGCGGCTATCGCGGCTTCGACGCCGACGCTGACCCTGGGATCGGTGGGCACCAGCTTCTTCACCGCGCCGTAGAGGCCGAAGGACAGCGCGAGACCGAGACCGATCACCGGCGGCGCCCCCACGTTCACCGTCAGCACCACCACCGCGACGACCGCGATCGCCAGCGCACTGAGCTGCCAGCGGTTCAGCCTCTCCCGGAAGATCAGCAGCCCCAGTGCGATCGACACCAGCGGGTTGATGAAGTATCCGAGCGCGGCGTCGACGACGTGACCGTTGTTCACCGCGTAGACGTAGATCACCCAGTTGACCGAGATGAGGGCTGCGGCCGCCGTCAACAGCAGCCAGTTCCGTGCGGTGATCGCCTTGAGATCACCCAGCCGGCGTACGACGGCGACCACCACGAGCATCAGGACGAAACTCCAGATGATCCGGTGGGCCAGCACTTCGACCGCGCCGGCAGGTTTCAACAGCGGGAAGAAAGCCGGGAACAGCCCCCACATGCCGTAGGCGCCGACGCCGAACAGCAGCCCGGATCTCACAGGTCGTGATTGCGCAGGATGTCCAGCGCGTGCTGCAGGTCGGCCGGGTACGGGCTGGTGATCTCGAACCGACGGCCGTCGGCCGGATGCACGAACGCCAGCGATCTGGCGTGCAGCCATTGCCTTTCCAGCGCCAGCTTCCTGGCGAGGTTCGGGTCCGCACCGTAGGTGAGGTCGCCGCAGCACGGGTGGTGCAGTGCGGCGAAGTGCACCCGGATCTGGTGGGTGCGCCCGGTCTCGAGGTGGATGTCGAGCAGGCTCGCAGCCTGGTGCGCCTCCAGCGTGTCGTAGTGGGTGACACTGTGCCGACCCCCGTCGACGACCGCGAACTTCCAGTCATGGCCGCGGTGACGGCCGATCGGTGCCTCGATGGTGCCGCTGGACGGGTCGGGGTGCCCCTGCACCAGGGCGTGGTACCGCTTCTCGACGGTGCGCTGTTTGAACGCCCGCTTGAGCACGGTGTACGCCCGCTCGGACAGGGCGACGACCATGACCCCCGACGTGCCGACGTCCAACCGGTGCACGATGCCCTGGCGCTCGTGGATGCCCGAGGTGCTGATGCGGAAGCCGGCGGCCGCCAGACCACCCAGCACGGTGGGACCGTGCCAGCCGACGGTGGCGTGGGCGGCCGCCCCCGGCGGCTTGTCGACCGCCACGATGTCGTCGTCGGAATACAGGATCGACATCCCCTCGATGTCGACCGGGGTGTTCTCCACCGGCGCGGGCGGCGCGGGCAGTCGAACCTCCAGCCACGCCCCTGCGGTCAGCTTGTCCGACTTGCCCGCCGGGGCGCCGTCGAGTTCGACGTCGCCCTCCTCGGCCAGCGCCGCCGCCGCGGTACGCGACAGCCCGAGCAGCCGGGCCAGGCCCGCGTCCACCCGCATGCCCGCCAGCCCTTCCGGGACCGGCATGGAACGTGTCGTCATCAGTCTTCGGACTCGGTTTCCGGCTGGCGCCTCCCGATGGTGTCGAAGTCGAACCCGAACAGGGACAACACCACCAGCAGGATCGCCCCGCCCACAACGGCGGGGTCGGCGACGTTGAACACCGGCCACCATCCGATGGACAGGAAGTCGACGACGTGGCCGCGCAGCGGTCCGGGCGACCGGAAGAACCGGTCGACGAGATTGCCCATCGCGCCACCGAGGATCATCCCGAGGCCGATCGCCCACCACGGGGACACCAGCCTGCGTCCCATCCAGATGATCCCGAAGACCACACCGGTCGCGACCAGGGTCAGCACCCAGGTGTAGCCGGTGGCCATCGAGAACGCCGCACCCGAGTTGCGCACCAACGTCCACGTGACGGTGTCACCGATGATCGACACCGGTTGCCCGGGCGTCAGCAGCCGCACGGCCAGCACCTTGGTGACGATGTCCAGCACGAGCACCACGGCCGCCACGGAGAGCAGCAGGCGCAGCCGCCGTGGTGGCGACGGCTGAGCCGGCTCGTCGCCGGCCACCGGCTCGGCCGGACTCGATGATTCATCAGTCACGCCCACCATCATCGCAAAGAGTCGGTGGTGAACAATTCCACCCATGCCTCGCCTCGTCGTCATAGCCACCGGTGGGACGATCTCGACCAGTGCGGACGCCGACGCAGTACTTCGCCCCACCCTCACCGGAGCCGACCTCACCGAAGGACTCGACGTCGAGGTCATCGACGCCATGTCGGTGGACAGCTCACAGCTGACCCCGGCGGACTGGGACCGGATCGGCGCGGCGATCCGGTCGGCTGCGGCCACCCATCATGCGGACGGGATCGTGGTCACCCACGGCACCGACACGATGGAAGAGACCGCGCTGTGGCTCGACCTCACCTATAGCGGGGAAGCTCCGGTGGTGCTGACCGGTGCCCAGCGCAGTGCCGATGCACCCGACTCCGACGGCCCGGCCAACCTGCGGGACGCGCTCGCCCTCGCCGCCGGTCAGCAGGCGCGCGGGGTGGGCGCGGTGGTGAGTTTCGCGGGCACCGTGTTCGAGCCGCTGGGCCTGCGCAAGGTCGCCACCGGCGCATCACAGGCTTTCGCCGGGCGCGTCCTCGGTCCGGTCAAGGACCGCCCGTTCCTCGGCGCCCTGGCGGCCGCGGACGCGCCGCGGGTGGACATCATCGTGGCCTACCCCGGGGCCGACACCGCCGCAGTCGACGCGTGCGTGGCGGCCGGCGCCCGCGGCATCGTGCTGCAGGCCCTGGGTTCCGGCAATGCCGGGGCCGCGCTGATCGAGGGGGTGCGACGACACTGCCGCGACGGCGTCGCGGTCGCGGTGTCGACCCGAGTTCCCGGTGGCCGGGTCAGCCCCGGCTACGGACCGGGACGCGCGCTGGCTGACGCCGGGGCATTCGTGGTGCCGCGGCTCGGGCCGCCGCAGGCACGGGTGCTGCTGATGGCTGCGCTCGCCGCCGACTCACCGGCTCCGGCGATCTTCCAGCGTTGGGGTTGACCGGCTCGCGCGGTGTCAAGTCGCGCTCTGGGAGCGGTTGAGTTCGGCGAGGAAATCCGGCCAGTCCAGGCTGTCCACCGGGTTGGCGCGGGTCAGCGCGGGGTCGTCGGCGGCGAAGGTGCGCGCCTGCCCGGGGCCGGAGCTGCGCGTCTCGAAGCGCACGGTCACGACGCCGTGGCCGGCGCCCTGGACCCAGCCGTGCCCGAAGCCGGTGTGTGCGACGTCGTCGCCGACCCGCCACGCCGGCGCCGTCGGTCCGGCCTCGGCGAGCGGCTCCGGCAGACCGATACGGGCGACCTCCTCGGTCGCCATCAACTCCAGATCGGGGAACAGCGACTCCTGCTGGACCTCGGACAGACCGGAAAACCCAACTCCGACAAGGCGGATCGGCCCGATCTCGACCGGATCGAGGAGCAGTCGCCGCGCGGTGGCGTTCAGTGTCGCGGCGTCGGTGGTCGCGTACGGAAGGGTCGCCGACCTGGTCAGCGTGCTCATGTCGGACTTCTTCAGCTTGACGGTGACGGTGCGCGCACCCCGGCCGTCTTTGAGCAGCCGGCGGTGGGCGTGCTCACCGATCGGCACCGCCGCGTCGCGGAGCTGATCGAGCGTGGTCAGATCCTCGGGAAAGGTCGACTCGGCGCTGATCTGTTTCGCCTGCGCGTTCTCGGCGACCGGCCGGTCGTCGATGCCGCGGGCCAGCCGGTGCAGCGCCGGGCCGACCGTCGGGCCGAGGATGTTCGCGACCTCGGCGTCCGACAGCGCCGAGAAACCGCCGATGGTCTCGATGCCGAGCCGGTGCAGCTTCTCCTCGGCCACCGGCCCGATACCCCAGAGCTTGCGCACGGGCAGCCCGTCGAGCAACGCGTGCTCCTCGTCGCGGGCCACCACGGTGATGCCGTCGGGTTTGGCCAGACCCGAGGCGATCTTGGCGATCTGCTTCCCCGAGCCCGCGCCGACGGAGGCGACCAGACCGGTCACGGCGGTCACTTCGGCCCGCAGTGCCTCGCAGAACGACGCCACCTCGGCGCTGGGAGCGCCGGCCAGCTCGGTCGGCTCCCCGAACGCCTCGTCGAACGACAACTGCTCGAGCACCGGCACCATGGTGCGAACCGTCTCGAAGACACGGCGGCTGGCGAGTCCGTACACGACTCCGCGGGGCGGCAGCACCACAGCACCCGCCCCGACAAGACGGCGCGCCTGGTGCATCGGCATCGCCGACCTGGCGCCGTAGACCCGCGACTCGTAGCTGGCGCCGGCCACCACACCGCGGCCGCCGAGCCCGCCCACCAGCACCGGCCGGCTCCGCAGAGTGGGCCGGGTCAGCTGCTCCACCGACGCGAAGAACGCATCCATGTCCAGGTGCAGGACCCATCGCGCGCCCACAGCTGTCGATGCTATGCGGTGCGCGATAGCCTCACCTGCATGGCACACCCGGACGCCGAAGCTTTCGACGTCCCGATCCGGGATGCCTCGATCCGCCTCGGACAGTTCCTCAAGCTGGCGGGTCTCATCGACTCCGGCGCCGACGCCAAGTCGGTGATCGCCGACGGCCTGGTCAGCGTCAACGGCGACGTCGAAACCCGCCGCGGCAGGCAACTGCGCTGCGGTGACGTCGTCGTCTTCGCCGGACGGGGTGCCCGCGTGACCGAAGGTTGACGCCCGATAGACCGCGAAAGTGAAGCCACGGTCGCGATCGCGGGGGTAATCACAACCGTGGATTCACGCTCAGCGTTCAGATCATGCCTTGGCGATCGCCACCCGGACGCCATCGCCGATCTCGGTGAATCCGTCAGGTTCACCGAACTCGAAGCTCGTCGCCAAGATCTCGCGTGCGATCAGGTCGCGGTGGGTTCGCGCCCAGTCCTCGTGCTCCCCAGGCACCGAGAGCACCACCGAGATCCGGTCGGACACGTCGAACCCGCTGGATTTGCGCAACTCCTGCAGCTCGCGGATGCGGTCCTTGGCCCAGCCCTCGGCTTCCAGCTCCGGGGTCACGGCCCCGTCCAGCACCACCAGACCGGCTCCATCGGGTAGCGCCGCTGTCCAGTCCGGGTCCGCGGCGACCAATTTGGAGCTGAACTCCTCGGGGAGAAGGACCGCGGGCCCGGCCTCCAGCGTGCCGTCGCTTCTGAGCACACCCTCCCCTGCCTTGACCGCCTTGATGGCGGCCTGCACATCCTTGCCGATGCGCGGACCGGCGACGCGGGCATTGACCGCGAGCTCGAACCGACCGTGCGCGGCGATGTCATCGGTGAGCTCGACCGACTTCACGTTGAGCTCGTCGGCGATGAGGTCCCGGTATGGCTCGAGCCGGCGTGGGTCCTGCACCGCCACAGTCAGTTTCGTCAGCGGCAACCGGACACGCAGCTTCTTGGCCTTGCGCAGTGACGATCCGGTCGAGGCCACCTCCCGCACCAGGTCCATGTCGGCGACCAGTTGCGGGTCGGCAGGCAGCACGTCGGCCTCGGGCCAGTCGGTCAGGTGCACCGACCGCTCTGCGGTGAGTCCCCGCCAGATCACCTCGGAGATCAACGGCAGCAGCGGGGCGGCCAGCCTGCTGGTCACCTCGAGGACGGTGTGCAGCGTGTCGATCGCATCGCGGTCTTCTTCCCAGAACCGCGCACGCGAACGCCGCACGTACCAGTTCGTCAGGGCCTCGGTGAACTGACGCAGCTGGTCGCAGGCCACCGAGATGTCGCAGACGTCCAGCGACGCGGTCAGCTGGTCGCGCAGCGCGGCCAGCTTGGCCAGGATGTAGCGGTCCAGCACATGCGTGGAATCGGTGCGCCAGGTGCCCTTCTCGGGTGCGTAGAGCGCCAGGAAGGTGTAGGCGTTCCACAGCGGCAGCAGCACCTGGCGCACACCTTCGCGGATGCCCTGTTCGGTGACGATGAGGTTGCCACCCCGCAGGATCGGCGACGCCATCAGGAACCAGCGCATCGCATCGGAGCCGTCGCGGTCGAACACCTCGGTGACATCGGGGTAGTTGCGCAGCGACTTGCTCATCTTCTGGCCGTCGTTGCCCAGCACGATCCCGTGCGCGACACAGGTCTTGAAGGCCGGCCGGTCGAACAGCGCGGTGGCCAGGACGTGCAGCGTGTAGAACCAGCCGCGGGTCTGGCCGATGTACTCGACGATGAAATCGCCGGGGAAGTGCGCTTCTTCGCTGCCCGATGCTCCGGGCTCGCCCGCCACCCCACCCGCGAACCAGTCCTGGTTCTCGAACGGGTAGTGCACCTGCGCATACGGCATCGACCCGGAGTCGAACCAGACGTCGAGGACGTCCTCGATGCGGCGCATCGTCGAGCGCCCGCTCGGGTCGTCGGGGTTGGGCCGGGTCAGCTCGTCGATGTAGGGCCGGTGCAGGTTGGTCGGGCGTACCCCGAAGTCACGCTCGAGTTCATCGAGGCTGCCGTAGACGTCGATCCGCGGGTGGGCGGGGTCGTCGGACATCCACACCGGAATCGGAGTGCCCCAGTACCGGTTTCGCGAGATCGACCAGTCGCGGGCACCGGCCAGCCACTTGCCGAACTGCCCGTCCTTGACGTGCTCGGGGTACCAGGTGATCTCGGCGTTGAGTTCGACCATCCGGTCCCGGATCTGGGAGACCTTGATGAACCACGACGACACCGCCCGGTAGATCAGCGGGTTCCGGCACCGCCAGCAGTGCGGGTAGGAGTGCTCGTAGGTGTCATGACGCAGCAGCACCGCGCCGTTGTGCGCCGCGGGCCCGGAGCCGTTCTTCAGATCTCGGATGATCTGCGGGTTCGCGTCGAACACATGCTGACCGGCGTAGTCGGGCACGGTGTTGTCGAACCGTCCCTTGGCGTCGACGGGAGTGACCGCCTCGATGTCGGCGGTCAGCGCGGTGGCCATGTCGTCCTCGCCGTAGGCCGGCGCCATGTGAACCAGCCCGGTGCCGTCCTCGGTGCTGACGAAGTCGGCGGGCAGTACCCGAAACGCGTTGGCCGAGTTCATGAAGTACGGGAACGGGGGAACGTACTGCACGTCGATGAGGTCCCGGCCGGACAAGGTGGTCACGACCTGCGGCTCGTCGCCGAGCTCGCGGGCGTAGGCGCCGAGGCGGGCCGCCGCCAGCACGTACCGTCGTCCGTCGGGCGCTTCGACGACGACATAGTCGACGTCGGGGTTGACGGCCACGGCCTGGTTGGACGGCAGCGTCCACGGTGTCGTCGTCCATACCAGCAGGTGGGCGCCCAGGAGGTCCTCCCGCGGTCCTCCCTCCACCCGGAAGCCCACCGTGAGCGCCGGGTGCTGGCGGCTCTGGTAGACGTCGTCATCCATTCGCAGCTCGTGGCTCGACAACGGCGTCTCGTCGTTCCAGCAGTACGGCAACACCCGGTTGCCCTCATAGGCCAGACCCTTGTCCCACAGCTGCTTGAAGGCCCAGATCACCGACTCCATGAAGCCGAGATCGAGTGTCTTGTAGTCGTTGTCGAAATCGACCCAGCGCGCCTGGCGGGTCACATAGGACCGCCACTCGCCGGTGTACTTGAGCACCGACGCGCGGCAGGCGTCGTTGAACTTCTCGATGCCCATCTGCTCGATCTGGGCCTTGTCGGTGATGCCGAGTTGGCGCTGCACCTCGAGCTCTGCGGGCAGGCCGTGGGTGTCCCAGCCGAAGCGGCGTTCGACCTTGTAGCCGCGCATGGTGCGGTACCGCGGCACGATGTCCTTGACGTATCCGGTGAGCAGGTGCCCGTAGTGCGGAAGCCCGTTGGCGAACGGCGGCCCGTCGTAGAAGACGTACTCCGGCGCGTCGTCGCGACGTTCGATGCTTGCGCGGAAGGTGTTGCCGTTCGCCCAGTACTCGAGCACGTCGGTTTCCAGCGCCGGGAATCTGGGCGCTCCGGCGGCCGGCTTCGGGTAGGCGGTCACGTGCGTACGTCTCCTGTGCCGATGGTTCAGGCACGGGGACGACGTCGCGCCGGTGCGCGAGCGCCGCGGTACCACCCCGCTTGCGCACCCGTGGTGCGCCGCTCAACGGAGGCGATCACGGGCCCACCCGTTCGGTTCTACTGAGCGCGGCGCGCCGTTCTTCCGAAAGCTCCCCGGTGATGGCCGGATCGACGCTGGTGGCCCACAGTCTAGCGGGCCTGCGGAATCACTGGCGATTCACAACGGCGCCGCGGCGTCGGAGGTGATCTCGATCAATGCCAGCGGGAACTGTTCGGCCAACTCTTCGACGCTGTATGCGTCGAATCTGTTGGTGTCGTAGCGCCAGTCGAGGTGCAACGCTCCACCGGCGCGGTGCACGTGCAGTCCGAGGGCGTGGCCGCTGCCGGAGTCGGTCGCCTCGGCGGCGACGTCGAGCAGGACCTCGCACCGGATGGCCGCCCTGCCTGCTGCCGCGGCCAGCGCGGTGTGGGCACCCTGCAACATCTCAGTGGGACCCATCGGTGCGGCGTCCGAACAGATCAGCCACACCGCACGGTGCGTAGGTACCGGACCGGTGACGACGTCGACGGCCACCTCCCCTTCGCCGCGGGTGCGGCCGAGCGCCCGGCCGAGCGCGGCGAGCAGGATTTCCTCCACCGGTATACCGAGCCATTCCGCGGCGCCATCGACCTCGTCTGCGAATTCGCTCGTCGGTGTCATTCTCAACATCTCGAATCGCGGGGCATTTCCCTCGACGACGGGATGATCGAACACCTCGAGAGGTGCCGCAACAGTGGTGACCAAGGGGCTGACCTCGTCCGCCATGTAAGGAACGACCATGTCGCTCACCGTAGCGCGAATGTCCCAGATTTGGGAGACCACTCCCAAAACCATGACGACTATGTCAATTAAGGCGGTGCCATCTGTTTGCCCGCAGGGACTGCCCTCGCCCCGGAATTCGGTTTATTGTGTTCTCGTGCCACGCACCGACGAGAACGGCAGACAGCTCAAAGCCCTGCTCGATTACCTGCTCGACGGGGAGATCGACGCGAAGGATCTGTTCGACGCGCTCGGCGTCTCCAGCAGCACCTATTACCGGAGGATCAAGGAGTGCGACTACCCGAACGCCGAGGAGCTGCGGCGGGTGGCCGACCGCTTCGCGCTGAGCTACCCCGATCTGCAGGTCCAGTTCGGCCTGATGAGTCGCCAGGAAGTGTGGAACTACGTCAGGGCCGCCGAGTCAGCCGGCTCGGCGGTGGCGACCCTCGCCGACACCGCGACCCTTCAGAACACCGCGACCAAACCAGCCGTCCGGCAGCGGCCGAAGCTCTCCGAGCTGGCCCCCCGCCTCGACGCGCCACCCCTGTAAGCAGGTCCGGAAATGGGTTTGGCGACACTCATCGCGATCACGCTCCTGTGCATTCTGTGGAGCCTGTGGATCCGTCGTGTCACCTGGTCCTGCCGGTGGGAGGTGGCGGCCACCCTCAACATCGCGTTGCAGGGCCTCGCGGTGCTGCTGATGTCGCCGCTGGCCTCGGAAACTCTGGGCGTCTGGCTTCACTCGTTGACCGGCAAATGGAACCTCGAGGACTACCTCGGCCACGACGCCTACATCGTCGCGGCGTCGGCTGTCGTGTACAACGCGTTGGGCAGACTCGAACAGGACCACGCGATGCACCGACGGTTCATGCAGTTCGTCGAACGGCCCGCCACGGTGTGCATACCGCTGCTGCTGGCGGCCTTCTGGCTGGGTAACGGCGCAGCGATCTATCGCCCTGACTTCTTCGACGTGCCCACCGACATCTGGCTGAACGTCTACTGGCTGATGCTGTGCGGCATGCTGATCTACCTTCTCGTGTACGGCTCGCGCGCGCTGCTGATCCTGCGTGTCGATCCGCGCTCGCGACAGATCGCGAACATCTACCTGTTCGCGTGCGGCATGGGCATCGCGGCCTGCGTGGTGCGCATCGTCACCGCCTTCGTCACGCCTTTGCAGACCGTCCAGGGCAGCACCCTGGTGTGGATATTCGCCTGCGCCTGCGGCGCCGGCTTCGCGCTGACATCGGCGTATTCGTGGCGCATCAAGACGAAGTGGTTCACCCGCGCCGCCAGCTGAGTCAGACCGCCGTCCGGGTCTGGTCGGCGAACGGCGCCCCGAACTCGCGCACCGGCCGGTAGCCGTTCTTGCGGGCCTGTGCTGCGCCGCGGCGGAGCAGCGCCGCGGTTGCCACAAAACCGGCCTGGTCCGCGACCACGAGTGGGGTGAGCAGCCGGTTGTGCACAAAACCGAACGCCAGACCGGACTCCGGGTCGGCCCATCCCAGCGAGCCGCCGAGCCCGACATGACCGAAGCCGGGAAGCACTCCCGGGAACGGCAGGCTGTGATACCCCAGGTGAAACGCCAGCGGCAGGACCATGGTGTGGCCGGGTCGCAGACTCGGCCGGCCGACGAGTGCGGCGGCGGTTTCGCGGGACAGGTACTGCACCCCGTCGATGCGGCCGCCGTTGGCGATGGCCCCGTACATGCGGGCCAGCGCACGAGCGGTGGCCACGCCGTTCGCTGCGGGGATCTCGCTGTCGAGCATCGGAATGTCACCCTGTACGAAGGCCTTGACGCCTGGAAAGTACATCGCGCCGAATCCGGCCGAGAAGGGCAGCGCGGCCAGTCGGGGGGCGACCAGGTTGAAGATCGGGTTCTGCAGCGCGCTCTGCGGACCGATGATCTGCGCGGCGTGCGTCGGCGCGTGCGCCGGCGGACGGCCCAGATGCAGCCCGTCGGTGTTCAGGGGTGCGGCGACCTCGGTCCGCATCAGCTCGCGCATCCCCTTGCCGGTGATCGCGCGCGCCAGCCCGGACAGCAGCCAGCCGAAGGTCAGCGCGTGGTAGGCGGGCCTGCCGTGCAGCCAACTGACCGGGGCCGCGGCCAGCCGCTCCTCCATCCGCAGATGATCGACCAGATCACCCTTCACCGCCCCGTTGAGCTGGGAGAGGCCGGCCCGGTGCCGCAGTGCGTCGCGGACCGTGATCTTCGACTTGCCGTTCGCGCCGAACTCGGGCCAGTGGTCGGCGACGGGCGCGTCGTAGTCGACGAGGCCGCGGTCGGCGAGCCGGTGAATGACTGTGGCGGCCACGCCTTTGGTGGCGGAGAAGACCATCGTGCCGGTGTCGGCCTCCCAGTGCCGGGTGCCCTGGCGGTCGGACCAGCCGGTCCACACGTCGACGACCGGTTCGCCGTCGAGGTAGACGGCCAAGGCCCCGCCCCCGAGGCGCCGCCACGGGAACAACTGTGAGAACGCCCGGACCGCGCATCCGAAATTCGGGTCCGCCGCGCCCTGCACACCTCGTGGCAGGGCAGCGCCGTCGGACCCTTCGGGGAGCGCCACGCTGCGCTCCCGGCTGCTGACGGCCGTCACAATATTGAATTTACCCCGTTGCGCGGCAAAGAACCCAGGAGTTATCGATTCGTTAATTCCGGGGGGCCGGTGTTTGCTCGGCGGCGTCGATGATCTGCTGCGCAGCAAGCGCCGGAGTGAGCTCGCCGTCGCGCACCTGGCGCTCGACATCGGCTCGGATCCGGCGTACTCCCGGGCTCGACAGCACCCGATCCAGCACCGTGTCACGCACCATCGACCAGGTCCAATCCACCTGCTGTTGGCGGCGCCGGGCATCGAACTCGCCCGCTTCGGTGAGCACCTGACGGTGCTTGAGCACCGTGTCCCAGAGCTCGGTCAGCCCGGTGCCGTGCAGCGCGCTCAAGGTCAGGACCGGTGGGCGCCAGAGTGTTTCGCGAGGGTAGATCAGGCGAATGGCGCCGGCGAGCTCCCGGGCTGCGGCCTTGGCCTCCACGGCGTGTTCACCGTCGGCCTTGTTGACGACGACGATGTCGGCGAGTTCGAGCACGCCCTTCTTGATTCCCTGCAGTTGATCGCCCGTGCGGGCCAGCGTGAGGAACACGAACGTGTCCACCATGTTGGCAACCGCCACCTCGGACTGGCCCACGCCCACCGTCTCGACCAGGATTACGTCATAGCCTGCGGCCTCCAGCAACACGATCGTCTCGCGGGTCGCCTTGGCGACACCGCCGAGTGTCCCGGACGTCGGCGAGGGCCGGATGTAGGCGTCCTCGTGTACCGCCAGGCGCGCCATCCTGGTCTTGTCCCCCAGGATCGAGCCGCCGGTGCGGGTTGACGACGGGTCCACTGCCAGAACCGCGACCCGGTGCCCCTGCTCGATCAGATACATGCCGAGCGCCTCGATGCTGGTCGACTTGCCCACCCCGGGCACACCGGTGATGCCCACGTGCACGGCACTACCCGCTTGCGGCATCAGCTCCAGAAGCAACTCCTGGGCGTTCTGGCGGTGATCGGTGCGGGTCGACTCGACCAGAGTGATCGCCCTGGCCAACGCCGAGCGGTCACCCTCGCGGACCGCGGCGGCCAGTTCACCGGCAGATGGGCTCATCTAGTTCAGCGTGTAGCCGAGGCGTTCGGCCAACTTGCCCAGCAAGCCGATCGCCGCGTCGGCGATGACGGTGCCCGGGGGAAAGATGGCTGTGGCGCCCGCGGCGTAGAGGTCGTCGAAGTCGCCCGGGGGGATCACTCCCCCGACCACGATCATGATGTCCGGTCTGCCCACCTCGGCGAGCGCATCCCGCAGTGCGGGGACCAGGGTCAAGTGGCCGGCCGCCAGCGAGGACACCCCGACGACGTGCACGTCGTTGTCGGCAGCCTGGCGCGCCACCTCGTCGGGCGTGGAGAACAACGAGCCCACGTCGACGTCGAAGCCGATGTCGGCGAACGCCGTCGCGATCACCTTCTGCCCGCGGTCGTGACCGTCCTGCCCCATCTTGGCGACCAGGATGCGGGGCCTGCGGCCGTCGGCCTCGGCGAACTTCTCCACCAGCTCGGTGGCGCTGCTGACATTGCTGGCCATGCCCACCTCGTCTCGGTACACCCCGGCGATGGTCCGGATCTCGGCCTGGTGCCGGCCGTAGACCTTCTCCAGCGCGGCGGAGATCTCCCCGACCGTCGCCTTGGCCCGCGCCGCGTCGATCGCCAGGGCCAACAGGTTGTTGCCCAGCCCATCGGCTCCTGAGACGCCGGTCTCACCCGCCGCCCGGGTCAGTTCGGCCAGCGCGGCCTGCGTCGCGGTGTCGTCGCGATCAGCGCGCAGCCGTTCGAGCTTGGCGATCTGCTCGGCCCGGACCCGGCTGTTCTCGACCTTCAGGACCTCGATCTCGTGATCCTCGTCGACCTGGTAGCGGTTCACGCCGATCACCGTCTGCTGACCGGAGTCGATGCGCGCCTGGGTGCGCGCGGCGGCTTCCTCGATGCGCAGCTTGGGAATTCCGGCGTCGATGGCCTGGGCCATGCCGCCGTGCGCGGCGACCTCCTCGATGTGTGCGCGGGCACGTGTGGCCAGCTGATGGGTCAGCCACTCGACGTAGTACGAGCCGCCCCACGGGTCGATGGGCCGCGTGGTTCCGGACTCCTGCTGCAGCAGCAGCTGGGTGTTGCGTGCGATGCGCGCTGAGAAGTCGGTCGGCAGCGCCAGCGCCTCGTCGAGCGCGTTGGTGTGCAGCGACTGGGTGTGGCCCTGGGTGGCAGCCATCGCTTCGACACAGGTCCGTGCGACGTTGTTGAACGCGTCCTGTGCGGTCAGCGACCAACCGGAGGTCTGCGAATGCGTGCGTAGCGACCGCGATTTGGGGTTCTCGGGGTCGAACTGCGCGACGAGCTCACTCCACAGCAGCCGGCCCGCTCGCAGCTTGGCGACCTCCATGAAGAAGTTCATGCCGATGCCCCAGAAGAAGGACAGCCGCGGCGCGAACTTGTCGATGTCCAGCCCGGCGTCCAGCCCCGCCTTGAGGTACTCGACCCCGTCGGCCAGCGTGTAGCCGAGCTCGAGGTCCGCAGTCGCACCGGCCTCCTGGATGTGGTAGCCGGAGATCGAGATCGAGTTGTACTTGGGCATCTTCACGCTGGTGTATCCGAAGATGTCGGAGATGATCCGCATCGACGGCTTCGGCGGGTAGATGTAGGTGTTGCGGACCATGAACTCTTTGAGGATGTCGTTCTGGATGGTCCCGGCCAACTTCTCCGGCGGCACGCCCTGCTCCTCGGCGGCCGCAACGTACAACGCGAGAATCGGCAGCACCGCGCCGTTCATCGTCATCGACACGCTCACCGCCGACAGGTCGATCCCGTCGAACAACTGGTGCATGTCGAGAATGGAGTCGATCGCCACGCCCGCCATGCCGACGTCCCCGGCCACCCGTGGGTGATCCGAGTCGTAGCCCCGGTGGGTGGCCAGATCGAAGGCCACCGACAGGCCTTTCTGCCCCGCGGCCAGGTTGCGGCGGTAGAACGCGTTGGATTCCGCGGCGGTGGAGAACCCGGCGTACTGCCGGATCGTCCAGGGCTGGTTGACGTACATCGTCGGGTAGGGGCCGCGCACGAACGGCGGCTCCCCGGGCAGGCTGCCCAGCGGATAACCCTGTCCCACGATCTCGTCGCGGTCGGCGGCGATGTACACCGGTTTGACGTCGATGCCCTCGGGGGTCGCCCAGTCGAGCTGATCGGCGGTGTACCCGTGCGCCGCGGCGGCGGCCGAAACCTGTTCGGCGACATCGGCGGACGTCGGCGCCGTCGGCGTGCGCTCACCGTGCAGCGGGACGTCGGCGAAGCTGCCGATGGCGGCGACGTCAGATGCGGTCATGTCATGCCCCCAATCGGGTCAGCAGGTCCGAGAGCGTCGCAACCGCATCGATCTTCGCGGTCAGGTAGCCGTCCGGTTTCGAGTCGGCGTCTGCGACGGCCTTCTCCGGCCCGGCCAGCAGCAGGTGACGCACGCCGGCCTGCCGTGCGGCCTCGACCACGGCCGACGCCTCGTTCGCGTACCGGGTGTCGGTGCCGCAGATGATGGCGACCTCGGCGCCGTCGACATCGCGCACCGCCTGGTCGACACCGGCGGCCTCCAGCGGCCCGGGGTTCACCGCCTCGATGCCCCCGGAGGCCAGCAGATTCGAGATGAACGTCGTGCGGATGTTGTGCTCGGCCAGCGGTCCCACCGGTAGCAGCAGCACACTCGGGCGGGCGCCGGTCTTCTCGAGGTGGACGTCCGAGCGGTTCCGCAACGCTTCGAACCGTTCGGCGTACCGCCGCACCGAGGGCAGCGGATCACCTTGCGGCAGCGGAACTTCCGCCAGGTCCGGGTATTCGTTGACGCCAGTCAGCGCGGTGCGCCGGCGCGCGATGTCCCCGGCCCGACGCTCGGCGACCTCCGCGATGCGCCCGGTGAGGTGTTCACCGGCGGACGCGAAACCGCCCTGGGCCTCGATCTCCTGGAAGTGTGCCCACGCCTGCTCGGCGAGCCGGCTGGTGAGATCCTCGACGAACCACGATCCGCCGGCGGGGTCGAGCACCCGGCCGATGTGGGACTCCTCGAGCAGCAGCAGCTGGGTGTTGCGGGCGATTCGCCGCGCGAAGCTGCGCGCGGTGCCGGGAAACCCACCGGGGATCGCCACATCGAAGGGGTGCACCAGGACGGTGTCGGCCCCGCCGACGCCCGCCGAGAAGGCCGCGACCGTGGTGCGCAACATGTTCACCCACGGATCCCGCTGCGCCATCATCGCCAACGACGTGCTCGCATGCACGGTCGCCGCACCGGCGTGCGGCTCCCCGACGACGTCGGCGACCCTCGCCCAGAGTTGGCGGGCGGCACGCAGTTTCGCGATGGTGGTGAACTGGTCGTCATCGGCGGCGAACCGGAAGCTGATCTGGCGCAACGCCGTGGCCGCGGACAGACCCGCGTCGACCAGCTCTCGCAGATAGGCCACCCCGGCGGCGACGGCCGCACCGAGCTCCCACGAGGCATTCGCACCGAGGTTGTGGAAAACCGGACCGTCCACCGTGATGGTCCGCACGTGCCCGTCGTACCCGGCGACCTTCTCCGCGGTCGCGATCACGTCGTCGAGCCCGGGCGCCGGCCGGCCGGCCCATGTCGCGGTGAGCGGGTCGGCGCCGAGATCCACCGACAACCGGGACCGCTGTTCGTCGTCGAGTCCGGTCAGCAGGGCCAGGAGCGCGTCGGCCGCGGCGCGGTAGGTCGGCCCGTCGCCGGTGACGTCGAGCACCACGGGGACGAGGTCGAGGAAGACACCGTCGAGCAACCGGTCCAGGTCTGCAGGACGGACAGCGCCGTCGACCTCACCGACGCGCAGCACCAGCGCGCTCACCCCCTCGGTCAGCCCGAGCAGCAGCGAGCCGTTGCCGTTCTCTGCGGTGGCGTCCACGGCGGCACTGTCGGCGGGGAAGACCTCGGCGACCTTCCAGCCGGACTTCACGTCGCGCAGCGCGTCGCCGCCGCGGACAAACGGCCACCGGCCCGGCAGTTCGGGTTCGGCCAGCTCGTCGGCGCTGGTGTACAGCGGCCGGATCGGGAAGCCGTCGTAGGTGGGCGAGTCCAGCAGCCGCTCCGGTTCCGCAGGCAGATCGGCAGGATCACGCCGAGTTGTCTTCGCCAGCACGCCCGCCACGGCGGACCGCCATCGGTCGAGATCGGAGTCCACTACACCCCCGGCAGTGCCGGCGCTGGGTTTCTGCACAGCCATCAGGCTAAATGATGGGCATCACTCCGGCGTGCGCCGGTCCGGCCGTCGATCGCGGACGCCGGGGTCTTCCGAGCGCCGGTTCGACGTCTCGCCCCGTACTCTTGGAAGACGTGAACTCCGTCGTCAGCACGCTGCGCACCGTCCGTGCGGCGGTGCTCACCACGCTGAGGACGTTTCCTCCTCGCCGGTTCGCGGCCATCCTCACCGCGATTGTGATCCTCGTCGCAATCGCGGCGCTGCTACCGCTGCCGACCGCCGTGCAACTGCGGGACTGGGCCACTTCGGTGGGGCCGTGGTTCCCGCTGGCGTTCCTGGCCGCGCACATCGTCGTCACGGTGTTCCCGTTCCCGCGCACCGTGTTCACGCTGTCGGCGGGTCTGCTGTTCGGCCCGTATCTGGGGGTGCCCTTGGCCGTGCTCGCCAGCACAGTCAGCGCGGTCATCGCGCTACTGCTGGTGCGGGCGGCAGGCTGGCAGCTGGACCGTCTAGTGACCAACCCGCGCCTGGAGGCGGTGAACAGCAGGCTCGCCGACCGCGGCTGGCCGACGGTGTTGTCGATCCGGATGATCCCG
>NZ_JBAUJB010000096.1:0-2072 GCF_049683355.1 Mycobacterium sp. | reverse complement strand
TGGGACCCGGTGCTCACCGAGCGGGTGATGGGCCTGCTCAAGCTGTTCCTCAAGGGCTGGCACCGCGCCGAGGTGCGCGGCCTGGACACCTTCCCGGCCGGCGGTGCCCTGGTGGTGTCCAACCACTCCGGCGGGCTGTTCGCCATGGACGTACCGGTGTTCGCCAGCGGCTTCTACGAGGAGTTCGGCTACGACCGCCCGGTATACACACTCAGCCACGACATGCTGATGGTCGGGCCGACCGGCACCTTCTTCAAAAAGACGGGTTTCATCCCCGCCAGCCACGAGAACGCCGACGAGGCGCTGCGTTCCGGTGGCGTCGTCGTGGTGTTCCCCGGCGGTGACTACGACGTGTACCGCCCGACGCTGAGCGCCAACAAGATCGACTTCGGCGGTCGCACCGGCTATGTACGGGCGGCGCTGAACAACGGGGTGCCCATCGTGCCGACGGTCGCGATCGGCGGGCAGGAAAGCCAGTTGTTCCTCACCCGCGGCACCGAGATCGCCAAGGCGCTCGGGCCCGTCGCGCGATTGTTCCGCACCAAGATCCTTCCGGTGTCCTTCGGCTTCCCGTTCGGCCTGTCGGTGGTGCTCCCGGTCAACGTGCCGCTGCCCGCCAAGATCACGATGAAGACGCTGCCGCCGATCCACATCACCGAGGAGTTCGGTGAGGATCCCGACATCGACGAGGTCGACGCGCACGTCCGGCGGGTGATGCAGCGCGCCATGGACGAGCTGGCCAAGGAACGCCGGATCCCGGTGCTGGGCTGAGCGATGGCGATCACCGACCCCCTGACCAAAACCCTGGGCCTGATGTCGACGATGGCGCGTGCGGGCGTCATCGCGCCGATGCGTCCGGACAAGTACGTGCGGATCGCCGCGGTGATGCAGCGCGAGAACATGGCCATCACCTCGGGATTCGCCGGTGCGGCTCAGCGCTGCGGTGACCGGGCGGGGCTGGTCGACGAGCTCGGCATCCTGACCTGGCGACAGCTCGACCGGCGTGCCGACGCCCTGGCGGCCGCACTGCAGGCGCTCCCCGCCGGCCAGCCCGACGTCGTCGGGCTGATGGCCCGCAATCACCGTGGCTTCGTCGACGCCCTGATCGCCGCCAACCGGATCGGCGCGGATGTGCTGCTGCTGAACACCTCGTTCGCCGGGCCGGCCCTCGCCGAGGTGCTCGCGCGCGAGGGCGCGGGCAAATCGGTCGCGGTGATCTACGACGAGGAGTTCACCGAGACGGTGGACCGGGCGCTGGCCGACAGCCCGGATACCACCCGTGTCGTCGCGTGGACGGACTCTGCTGACCACCCGTTGACCGTCGAGCAGATGATCGCCGCGCACGAGGGCCAGGAGCCCCGGCGGGCCAGCGAGAAGGGTCGGACGATCCTGCTGACCTCGGGGACCACCGGAACGCCCAAGGGGGCCAGCCACTCCGGCGGCGATCCGAGCGTGCTGAAGGCCATCCTCGACCGGACGCCTTGGCGCGCAGAGCAGCCCGTCGTCATCGTGGCCCCGATGTTTCACGCCTGGGGGTTCTCGCAACTCGCCTTCGCGGCGTCGATGGCGTGCACGATCATCACCCGCCGCAAGTTCGACCCGGAGGCCACCCTGGACCTGGTCGACCGGCACCGTGCCACCGGCCTGTGTGTGGTGCCGGTGATGTTCGACCGCATCATGGATCTGCCCGAAGAGGTTCTCGACCGCTACAGCGGCCGCTCGCTGCGCTTCGCGTCGGCCTCCGGCTCGCGGATGCGCCCCGATGTGGTCATCGCTTTCATGGACCGTTTCGGTGACGTGATCTACAACAACTACAACGCCACCGAGGCCGGCATGATCGCCACCGCCACCCCGCGCGACCTGCGCGCCGCCCCGGACACCGCCGGTAGGCCCGCCGAGGGGACCGAGATCCGCATCCTCGACAGCGAGATGGGCGAGGTGCCCACCGGGGAGGTCGGCGGCATCTACGTCCGCAACTCCACCCAGTTCGACGGCTACACCTCCGGCACCACCAAGGATTTCCACGAGGGTTTCATGTCCTCGGGTGACGTCGGCTATCTCGACGACGCCGG
>NZ_JBAUJB010000095.1:0-11406 GCF_049683355.1 Mycobacterium sp. | reverse complement strand
GACGACAAGCACGGCAACCCGGTCGGCTACATCGTCATGGAGTACGTCGGCGGATCGTCGCTCAAGCAGGCCACCCGGCTCAAGCAGACCGAGGGCACCCGGCTTCCGGTGGCCGAGGCCATCGGCTTCATGCTCGAGATCCTGCCCGCGCTGGGCTATCTGCACGTCAACGGGCTGGTGTACAACGACCTCAAGCCCGAGAACATCATGGTGACCGAGGACCAGCTCAAGCTCATCGACCTCGGCGCGGTCTCGCCGATCAACTCGTTCGGCTATCTCTACGGCACCCCCGGTTACCAGGCGCCGGAGATCGTGCGTACCGGGCCGACCATCGCCTCCGACATCTACACGGTCGGCCGCACCCTGGCGGCGCTGACGTTGCATCTGCGTACCCGCAAGGGGCGCTACGTCGACGGGCTGCCCGAGGACGATCCGATGCTGGCCGAGTACGACTCGTTCGGCCGGCTGTTGCGTCGCGCGACGGACCCCGACCCGCGGCGGCGGTTCCGGACCGCCGAGGAGATGGCCAGCCAGTTGATGGGTGTGCTGCGTGAAGTGGTCGCACACGACACCGGGGTGCCGCGCCCCGGTCTGTCGACGGTGTTCAGCCCGTCCCGGTCCACGTTCGGCGTCGACCTGCTGGTCGCGCACACCGATGTCTACCTCGACGGCCAGGTCCATTCGGAGAAGCTCACCGCGCAGGAGATCGTCAGGGCGCTGCAGGTGCCGCTGGTGGATCCCACCGACGTCGGCGCGGCGGTGCTGTCGGCGACGGTGCTCAGTGAGCCGGTTCAGACGCTGGATTCGCTGCGGGCCGCGCGGCACGGGGCGCTGGACTCCGAGGGCATCGACCTGTCGGAGTCGATCGAGCTGCCGCTGATGGAGGTGCGCGCACTGCTGGACCTCGGTGACGTCGCCAAAGCCACCCGCAAGCTCGACGACCTCGCCGAGCGGGTGGGCTGGCGGTTGCGGCTGGTGTGGTTCCGTGCCGTCTCCGAGCTGCTCACCGCCGACTACGACTCGGCCATCAAGCATTTCACCGAGGTGCTCGACACCCTGCCCGGCGAGCTGGCACCGAAGCTGGCGCTGGCGGCGACAGCCGAGCTGGCCGGCGCGGACGTGTCGACCGCGCCCGAACGCAAGTTCTACGACACCGTCTGGTCCACCGACCACGGCATCATCTCGGCCGGCTTCGGCCTGGCGCGCGCCCAGTCCGCCCAGGGCGCACGCGATGCGGCGGTCCGGACCCTCGACGAGGTGCCGGCCACCTCGAGGCACTTCACCACCGCACGGTTGACCAGTGCGGTCACCCTCCTGTCCGGTCGCTCTGCCAGTGAGATCACCGAGCAGCAGATCCGCAACGCCGCGCGCCGGGTGGAAGCGCTGCCCGACACCGAGCCGCGGGTGTTGCAGATCCGGGCGCTCGTCCTGGGAACCGCGATGGACTGGCTCGCCGACAACACCGCCAGCACCAACCACATCCTCGGGTTCCCGTTCACCGAGCACGGCCTGCAGCTCGGTGTCGAGGCGGCGCTGCGCAACCTCGCCAGGGTCGCGCCGACCCAGGCGCACCGCTACGCGCTGATCGACCTGGCCAACAGCGTGCGACCGATGTCCACGTTCTGAGCCGGGGTCACTGCACGGCGATGTAGGTGCTCACCACGTCGACCAGCGTCTGCAGATCCCGTGACTGGTCAACCGGTTCGGGCCAGGTCATCTGCGCAATGACGATGCCGCGCAAGGTGTTCCAGATGAGATTGCCGACGTGCGTGGCGTCGGGTGCCGCCAGCCCTTCGCCGAGTTGCCTGCCGAGATCGGTGAGCTTGGCCATCAGCTCTGTCAGGTGGGTGTTCACCGCGTCGCCCCGGATGCCGCGGGTCGAGATCAGGATCTCCAGGGCGGCACGGGAAGTCGCGCTGGAGAAGGCCTGCCACACCGCGTCGACCACGAAGGCCACCCGCGCCCGCGGGTCCAGCCGCGCAGCTTCCGGCGACAGATCGGCCAACGTGTCGAGCAGCTCGCCGAAGCCCTGGTCGACCACGGCCATCAGGATGCCGTCGAGATCACCGAAGTGGTACTGGACGACTCCCCATGTCACGCCGGCGCGGTCGGTGATGTGTCGAACGCTGGGCGGGGCGAAGCCCTCGTCCAGGATGCAGCGGACCGTCTCGTCGATCACCGCGGCGCGGGTGCGCTCGGCTCGCGCCTGTCCCCCCGTCGCTGGGCGTCGCGGTGCGGTCATGGTCTCCTCGTCACCACATCACACCCCTGACGTGGTCGGTCGCGCGGAGATCTCCGGCGGCCAGCAGTCCGCTCGGCGCGCGGCACACCGCCTCGATGGCGTTGACGGCCCGCGCGGCGGTGGCGATCACCCCACCCTGGTTGTGATCGATACCGGAAGTCCCTACGTGGGTGTTGATCTCGATTCCCGGGCTGCCGTCGATGACGACCCGGTGTACAACGGGATGGCCGTCAGGCGGGAACGGCCACTCGGGTGCGGCGGCCGCGGTGAGCCTGTTTACGTGCTCCATGGTGATGACGGGGTATCCCGCGCGCAGGCCGTCGACACCGAACTTGACTGCGGCGACGTGTCCGGGCTCGACGCGCATCATCGTGCCGTCGATGGGCTCCGGGGTCACCCACTTCTCGTGCCGCTCACGTACCTCGTCGAGTTCGATCCCAAGGTCCGCGGCGAGGCTGCGCACCTGGGCACCCCACATCGACGACAGCACTCCGGGCGAGAACATGATCGGGGTGTGGTCGGCCGCGTGCCGAAACCGAAGCTGACCCCGGTGAACTCCGCGTCGTCGTAGGTTCCGTAGTCGAAGATCTCCTGGACGGTGACCGCGGTGGCACGCGCCGCCAGGCTCAGGGCCGTGAACACCATTGTGTCACCGGAGAATCCCGGGTCCATGCCGGTGATGTACAACGTGCTCTCACCGTCGGCGCACGCGGCGGCCAACGGTTCGCGCAGCCAGCCGTCGGCCTGCTCGGGTGCCACCAGCCAGACGAAAGAGGTACCGACCACATTGGTGCCCGCACGCAGGAAACGACTGATTTCGTCGCGGGCCGCCGTCGGCCTGGTCTCGGCCTGGGAGGTGTACACGACGCAGTCGGCGTCGAGGGCCACCAGCGCATCGATGTCGTCGGTGGCGGTGACACCGGTCGGCGCGGACAATCCACACAGCTCGGCAGCGTCCCGCCCGAGCTTGCCGGCGCTGCTCGCGTGGACACCGACCAGCTCGAGATCCGGGCGCTCGATGATGCTGCGCAACGCGTGCACACCGACGTTTCCGGTGGAGAACTGAATGATCCGGCGCATTATCCGCTCCTCAAAGCAGGTCGGTGATCGTCTTCAGGCCCGCCTCGTCGAGCACCCCGGGCAACATGCCACCGTCGATCTCGATGGTGGTGCCGTTGATGAAATCGGCTGCGCCGGAGGCGAGGAAGACACAGGTGCGGCCCACTTCGGCTGGCTCGCCGCCGCGCCGCAGCGGCAGCGCGCTGAAATAGGTTGCGCCGGTGGGGTCGTCCTTGGGAAGCACGAACGACCGTAAGTTCTCGGTGATCGTCGGACCGAGCGCAACGCAGTTCACCCGGGCTCGTGGACCCCATTCCTCGGCCAGCGATCTCGTCAGGTGGTTCAGCCCGGATTTGGCCGCACCGTAGGACACCAGCGTCGGCGAGCCGGCCGGGTGTCCGGCGCCGCTGGAGACGTTGATGATGCACCCCGTCCCTTCCTGGCGCTTCATCTGCCGGTAGACACGGATCGCGAACCGCAGCGGGCTGATCAGGTTCATCTGCACGGCGAACGCGTGGAACAGCACAGTGCGGTCGAAATCGTCGTCGGATGCGGGCGCACCCTGGATGCGCGAGACCAGGGCGGGCACGTCCTCGGCGTGTGGCGCCGGGACGGTGCCGCCGGCGTTGTTCACCAGGATGTCGACCGCGCCGTAGGTGTCGACGACCTCGGTCACCATCGCGTCGATCGCGTGGTGATCGCCTTGGTCGCAGACCATCTGGGCGGATCGCCGCGCCCACTCCGGGACGTCGCCGACTCCGGGGATCGCGTCGAGTGGCGCGCGGAAGCAGCCGATCACGGTCGCCCCGGCGCGCAGCAGTTCGTGGGCGATGCCGACGCCGACACCCCTGCTGGTGCCCGTGACGCGCGACTTTTCCGGCCAGTTCACCCGACATGAGTCAAATGATCACACGTTTGATGTTTTATGCCAATCCTCCAGCAATTGCGGAATCAGTTGCTGATGTGTCCGATGCGGCAGGGCAGCTGCCGGCGTCCGGAGAAATTACCTAGATAGTGCAGCAACATTGCAGTTAGAGCGGCTTTCCTTGGTTCCGGCAGACTTATGGTCAAGCCACGAATTCCGTAGTATCGTGAGCCAACCTGGTTGATGGGCCAGCCAGAACAGCAGAACAAATTGGTGACGTCATCGACGGCTTTGAGAAGCCAGGGCCAGTTTCCCTGACGGCATCCACAGCACGATTTCCCAGGTTTCGGCTGACGGAGGCCACCATGTCCATACCTGAATCTCTGCCGGCTCCGAGCACACAGCGGGTGTACCGCCCGGACCCGAGATCCTTCGATCTGCGCGAAGAACACCACCGCGCCACGTTCTCTGCGCGTCAGCTGCCCCCGTCCAAGGTGCTCGTGACCATTCACGGCGAGGTCGACGCCACCAACAGTTGCGCGCTCGCCCGCTACGTCGAACGACGGATCTTCGGGTCCCGGCAGCTGATCCTCGACCTGCAGACCGTCGAGTTCTTCGCCGCGTCGGGGTTTGCCGCGTTGTCCAACATCAACGTCATGTGCGCCAGGGTCGGGGTGCAGTGGACGTTGCTGACCGGTCCGCACGTCGGACGGTTGTTGCGGATCTGCGATCCGGCACGCGAACTGCCCGTGGCCCGCGACCCGTCAGCCGCCAAGTACCTGCGCACACGCCCGGGCGATCGCAAGCTCCTCGTTGGTGGGAATCACTAGTACCGTCGTCGGCGACCCGTCCGGTGAGATGCGCCTGGCCGCGCGGGCCGGGCTGTCATTGAGGTGTTCGTCGAGTTCGATCCCGAAGGCCGCGAGCCCCGAGAGCGCGTCGCGGCGGACCGCGGCGTCGTTCTCCCCCACGCCCGCCGTGAACGTGATGACGTCGACCGTCCCGAGGACGGCGAAGTAGGCGCCGATGTACTTCCGCAGTCGGTGGATGTACACGTCGTAGGCCAATTGTGCTGCGGCCCGGTCTGTTTCGGACCCTGACTCGATCTGCCGGCGCAGCACCCGGAAATCGACCTCGCCGCCGAGTCCGCGCACCCCCGAGCGCCGGTTCAGCATCGACTCGATGTCCTCGACACTCATGCCTGCCGTGCGCCACAGGTAGGTGATCACGCCAGGGTCGATGTCCCCGGACCGGGTTCCCATCACCAGCCCTTCCATCGGGGTGAGTCCCATCGAGGTCTCCACCGGTCGGCCACCGACGATTGCCGAGGCCGACGCCCCGTTGCCGAGGTGCAGGACGATCTGGCTCAGCGACTCCGGCGGCACGGCGAGGAACGCCGCGGCCTGTTCGCTGACGTACTGGTGCGACGTGCCGTGGAACCCGTACCGCCGGATGTTCCACCGGGCGGCGACCTCGTGGTCGATGGCGTAGGTGGCGGCCGCGGGCGGCAGGTCGTGGAAGAAGGCGGTGTCGAAGACCGCGACGTGCGGTATGTCGGGCAGGGCCTTGCGGGCGACCTCGATGCCGAGGATCGCCGGTGGGTTGTGCAGCGGCGCCAATGGCGCCAGCTCCTCGAGCCGCTCGATCAGCGCGGCGTCGACCACCGTGGGCCGGTACAGGTCGGGCCCGCCGTGCACGACGCGGTGCCCGACCGCGACGAGGCCGAGATCCTCCAGGCGCGCCCCGGCCTCCTCGAACAGCTCGAAGGCGACGCGTAGCGCCTCATCGTGATCGGCCACCCGCTGGTCACGGGACACCGTGGTCTGCCCGACTGTCAGGCCGGCCGACGACGAATCCTCGCCGATCCGCTCGACGATCCCCTCGGCCAGCAACGCTCCCGAGTCAGGTTCCACCAACTGCAGTTTCACCGATGACGAACCGGAGTTGAGGACGAGCACAGTGCGTGTCACGACCTCACCCCTGCGCCTGGATCGCGGTGATCGCCACGGTGTTGACGATGTCCTCGACGAGCGCGCCGCGCGACAGGTCGTTGACGGGCTTGTTCAGGCCCTGCAGCACCGGGCCGATGGCGATTGCGCCCGCACTGCGCTGAACCGCCTTGTAGGTGTTGTTGCCGGTGTTGAGGTCGGGGAAGATCAGTACCGTCGCGTGGCCCGCCACCTTCGATTCGGGCATCTTCGTCGCCGCCACCGACGGTTCCACCGCGGCGTCATACTGGATCGGACCCTCCACCATCAGCTCGGGGTCCCGGGAGCGCACCAATTCCGTTGCCTTCCTGACCTTGTCGACGTCGGCGCCGGTGCCAGAGGACCCGGTCGAGTACGACAGCATCGCCACCCGCGGGTCGATGCCGAACTGCGCGGCGGTGCGGGCCGAGGAGATCGCGATGTCGGCGAGCTGTTCGGCGGTGGGGTCCGGGACGATCGCACAGTCCCCGTAGGCCAGCACCTCGTCGGCCAGGCACATCAGGAAGATGCTGGACACCGTGGACACGTCGGGCAGTGTCTTGATGATCTCGAACGACGGGCGCACGGTGTGCGCGGTGGTGTGCCTGGCACCCGACACCATGCCGTCGACCATGTCGTTGTGCACCAGCATGGTGCCGAAATACGAGACGTCGTGGATGATCTCGCGAGCCTGCTCGACGGTGACCCCTTTGTGGGCGCGCAGCTTCGCGTACTGCTGCGCGAACTGGTCGCACAGCTCACTGGTCTGCGGGTCGAGCACCACGGCGCTGGACAGGTCGACGCCGAGTTCTGCCGCGCGAGCGCGGACCCGGGACTCCTCACCGAGGATCGTCAGATCGGCGACACTGCGCTGCAGCAACCGGCCGGCCGCTCGGAGGATGCGGTCGTCGTTGCCCTCGGGCAGCACGATGCGCTTGCGCTCCGCACGGGCCCGGTCCAGCAGCCGATAGGTGAACATCTGCGGTGTCACCGCCGTGGGGGTGACAATGGCAAGCTGCGCCAACAGATCCTCGGTGTCGACGTGGGCGTCCATCAACGCGAGCGCGGTGTCGACCTTGCGGTGCGACTGGGTGGTCACCCGGCCACGGGTGGCGGCGACCCTGCTCGCCGTCTCGAAGGTGCCGAACCGGGTCTCGATGATCGGCAACCGCAGCCCCAGACCCGACACCAGCGACTCGATCGACGGATGCAGTGGCAGACCGCCGTTGAGGATGACACACGACAGCGACGGAAAGCCCTCTGCGGCATGGGCGCTGAGCACGGCCAGCACCACGTCGGAACGGTCGCCGGGGGTGACCACCGCAACGCCTTCGGTCAGCCGCTCGAGCACGTGCTCGGCCGTCATCCCGGCGACCAGCACGTCGAGCACTTCGCGGGTCAGCAGGGCGGGCTCGCCCCGCAGCACCGTGCCCTCGACCGCGGTCTGCAGCTCGGCGACCGAGGGCGCGACCAGCAGCGGTTCCTCGGGCAGCACGTAGGTCCTGGGTCCGAGATTCTGCAGTGCCGCAGCGACATCGTCCATCTCGGCGGGCTCGCACCGGTTGACCACCACCGCGGCGGTTCTGGCGTGCTGCGCGGCAATCTCGTCCATGCAGACCTCGACCACCTGTGTGACCTGGTCGGGGGTGCGGCCTCTGGCCTTGACGGCGAGCACCACCGGGGCGCCGAGGTTGGCGGCGATGCGGGCATTGGTGGACAGCTCGCTGGGGGCCGCGACGTCGGTGTAGTCGCTGCCGACGACCAGGACCGCGTCGCACTGGTCGGCGACCTGATGGAAACGGTCGACGATCTCGGCGAGCGCGGCGTCCGGGTCCTCATGCAACTGCTGGTAGCTGACACCGACGCAGTCCTCGTAGGCCAGACCCGCGGTGGTGTGATCCAGCAGCAGCTCCAGGATGTAGTCGCGCCCCTCACCCAGCCGGGTGATCGGCCGGAACACCCCGACCCTGGCGACCTTCGCCGCAAGTCGGTGCAGAATGCCCAGCGCAATGGTCGACTTCCCGGTGTCACCCTCCGGCGAGGCTACGTAGATGGCGGGCATCGGGGAGCTCAGCTCGTCGGGCACGTGTCAAAGCCTGCCGTCAACTGCTTGTCATGTCCACCGGCACCCGCAGGGTGGCGCGCAGCCCGCGGTGGTCCGATCCCGGTACCGCGACCGTGGTGGCCGACGCCGCAGCGGCATTGTTCACCAGGATGTGGTCGATTCCCAGCAGGGGCGGCCACCTGGCGTCTGCCGGGTAGGTGCGGGCCAACCCGGCCCCGGCCCGCGCGCCGCCGTCCGCGTATCCCTGCGCCAGCAGCCGCCGGAACGGTGCCATGTCGGTGGTGGCGTTGAAATCACCGGCGACGATCACCGCCCCCGCGCCGGCGGCCTGCCCCACCTCCCGCAGCGTGTCGGGAAGCTGCGCGATGTCCTGCAGCCATTGCTCGATCGGCTGTGGCCACGGCGCCGCCAGGTGTACGGACAGCACGGTGGTGTCGACCACCACGCCGGGAATCCGGATCCGCGCGCCCAGCATCGGCAATGCGTAACCGTCGATCCGGCCGGAGTTGACGATCGGGTGGCGACTCCAGATGCCGATGCCGGACGCCCGGCGTTCGGGCAGGACGACCCGGTGCGGGAACACCGCATCCATCCCGGCGGCCGACAGCCCGTCGGCGGCCTCCTGGGTCATCTCCTGGACCGCCACGATGTCGGCGGTGTCGCGGGCCAGCGCGACCAGTGCGGGTGGATCGGCCTGTCCCATACCGAGGTTGGCGGTCAGCACCCGCACCTGCACCGAGGCCGAAGTCTCGGCGGCATCGGCGGCCGGGGTGTGGAACCGCGGTAGGTACACCCAGACCAGACCGGCCGTTACCGCCAGCGCCACCACGGTCAGCAGCCAGCGTCTACCCAGGCCGAGAAGCAGCACGGCCACCGGCGCCGAGAGCACCAGGTAGGGCGCCACCGCAGCGACGATCAGGGTGGGATGCCCGGAGATCGGCAGATAGCGAGCCCCGAACGACGCCAGCGCGACGGCCAGCGACAGCAGACCCAGCACCGACGCGAGAATCCTCATGTACTCGCCCGGTTCGCGGCGTCAGGCCAGGCGTCGCAGCCTCGGTTCCAGGTCGCGCTGGAACAGTTCCAGGAAGCGCCGCTGGTCGTGCCCGGGTGCGTGGAAGACGAGGTGGTTGAGTCCCCAGCCGACGTAGTCCTTGACCTTCTCGACGGCCTCGTCGGGACCGGAGGCGACGATCCAGCGCTTGGCCACCTGTTCGATGGGCAGCTCGTCGGCGGCTTTCTCCATCTCCATCGGGTCGTCGATGCTGTGCTTCTGTTCGGCCGTCAGCGACAGCGGCGCCCAGAACCGAGTGTTCTCCAGTGCCAGCTCCGGGTCGGTGTCGTAGGAGATCTTGATCTCGACCATCCGGTCGATGTCCTCGGAGTTGCGGTCGGCTTTCTCGGCGCCCTCCTGCACGGCGGGGATGAGCTTGTCCTTGTACAGCTCCTCCCCCTTGCCGGAGGTGCAGATGAAGCCGTCGCCGGCGCGGCCCGCGTACTTCGCGACCACGGGGCCGCCGGCCGCGATGTAAACCGGCACCCCGCCCTCGGGTACGTCGTAGATCGACGCACCCTTGGTCTTGTAATACTCGCCGTCAAAATCCACGCGGTCGCCGAGCCACAGCTCGCGCATCAACTTGACCGACTCACGCAGCCGGGCGAACCGCTCCTTGAACTCCGGCCACTCGCCTTCGTATCCGGTGGCGATCTCGTTGAGCGCCTCACCGGTGCCGACACCCAGGAAGATCCGGTTCGGGTAGAGGCACGCCATGGTGGCGAAGGCCTGGGCGATGACCGCCGGGTTGTAGCGGAAGGTCGGAGTCAGCACCGACGTGCCGAGAACGAGACGCTGGGTGCGCTCCCCGACCGCGGTCATCCAGGCGAGCGAGAACGGCGCATGTCCGCCTTCGTGCCGCCAGGGCTGGAAGTGGTCACTGACCGTCGCGCTGTCCATGCCGTGTTCCTCGGCCGCGACGGCCAGTTCGACGAGTTCACGCGGCGCGAACTGCTCCGCCGACGCCTTGTAGCCCAGTTTCAGTTCAGCCATGCCATCTTTCTACACTCGCGTGATGGCACCCGTCCTCACGGCCGTCGGCGACCGCGTCCACTTCGCCCAGACCGACCTCGTGAACTGGACGCTGGTCACCGGTGACGACGGGGTGCTGCTGATCGACGCCGGCTACCCCGGCCACCGCGCGGAGGTCCTCGAATCGCTGGGCCGGCTCGGGTTCGGCGTTCCCGACGTGCGCGCGATCCTGTTGACCCACGCGCACATCGACCACTTCGGTACGGCTATCTGGTTCGCCGAGACCCACGGGACCCCGGTGTACTGCCACGCCGACGAGGTCGGCCACTCCAAGCGGGAGTACCTCGAACAGGCCTCTCCGATCGATGTCGCTGCTCACGTCTGGCAGCCGAAGTGGCTCAAGTGGTCGGTGTCGCTCATCCGCAAGGGCGGCCTGACCCATGCCGGCATCCCGACCACGGCGCCGCTGACCGAAGACATCGCGGCACAGCTGCCCGGCACGCCGAAGCCGATCCCGACTCCCGGTCACACCGGCGGGCACTGCTCCTACGTCGTGGACGGGGTGGTGATCAGCGGCGACGCGCTGATCACCGATCACCCGGTGGCGCCTCGGTCGGGACCGCAGCTGTTGCTGTCCCTGTTCAACCACGACGACGAGAGCTGCCGCCGGAGCCTGGGTGCGCTGGCAGCCCTCGATGCCGAGGTGCTGTTGCCGGGTCACGGGCCGGTGTGGCGGGGGCCGGTGCGGGAGGCGGCCGAACAGGCGCTTCAGGCTTCCACAGCGGAGCCGTGAATCACACCAAAGTGTCGTAGCCGAGCAGGAACACCGCCGTCAGGGCGAGGCCGCAGGCGATCACGATGGCGGGCATCAGGATCATCGTGTCGAGTTCGTCGTCGAGGACGTCTTCCTCGATGCGGCCGAACAGCACCCGGGCGACGCCGGTGCGGCGGAAGACATGCACGAGCCGGCGGACGCCTCTGGTGTGGCGACGGCGGGCCGATGAACAGCCGAGATGCGCCGCCGAACACGAATGTCATTGCGGCAGCGGCGAGCATCAACCAACCGACGGTCGACTCCGACACGTTCGCAAGCCTATAGGCCGAGCGGCAACGCCTTGGTGAAAGCGACCGGGTAGACCTCACCTTCGGCGGGCAACGGTTCGGCCAGCCGCGTGTAGCCCA
>NZ_JBAUJB010000094.1:0-14634 GCF_049683355.1 Mycobacterium sp. | reverse complement strand
CCGCAGCACCTCCGCGGAGTAGCGGGCAGCAAGCGCGGCGGGCGCCCCGTCGGGTGCGCCGGTCCATGCCGGCAGTGCGGCCAGCACCGCGACCACCCGGCCGGGATTCGACAGCGCCCACGCCGCTGCGACGGCGGCGCCGATCGACACCCCACCGACCGCGATCGGCAGCCGGCCGGCCGCCCGCGCCGCACTGTCGAGTTCCTCGAGGTACCCGTCAACCAGCCGGTGCGGCTGCGGCGACGGGGTCACGACGGACGCGCCGGCCTCGTGCAGCGAGGGCGAAAAGGCCCGGTAGACGAAGTCGTCGTCGGATCCTGTGCCCGGGAGCAGAACGGTGGTGATACCGCGCAGATTGACCGCCATCACATGATCGTGCCCGGTGCCGAGCTCCCCGGCGTGGCGGGCCGGGCCCACGTGGCAAATCGGAACCAAGAGGTCTACCGTGGCGTTTGATTGGGTTTATCACAATCGATTGACAAGGTCAGGAGAAGCCATGGCCACGGCCGAGGGGTACCTGCGGCGGCTCACCCGTCGGTTGACCGAGGACCCCGAACAGCTCGACGTTCAGGAGCTCAGCGACGAAGCCGCGAGCACCGGCGCGCAGAAGGCGATCGACTGTCACCGCGGCCAAGAGGTGACCATGGTCGGCACGCTGCGCAGTGTCGAATGCAATGGCAAGAGCTGCGCGGGCGGCGTCAAGGCCGAGCTGTTCGACGGCACCGACTCGGTGATGCTGGTGTGGCTCGGGCAGCGTCGCATCCCCGGCATCGAGTCCGGCCGCACCCTGAAGGTGCACGGCCGGGTCGGCAAACTGGACAACGGGTCCAAGGCGATCTACAACCCCCACTACGAGATCCAGAAGTGAGTGCCCCCGGTACCGAACCGGGCGAGGCCTCAACACCGCGGGGAGCGGCCGTCCTCGCACAGATGGGTGGCATCAGCGGGCTGATCTATTCGTCGCTGCCGGTCGTGGTGTTCGTCCCGGTGTCCTCGGCTTTCGGGCTGATGCCCGCCATCGGAGCCGCCCTGGGGGTCGCGACGCTGATCCTCGGGTGGCGGCTGTTCCGCCGGGACTCGGTGCAACCCGCGATCTCGGGTTTCTTCGCGGTCGGCGTCAGCGCCCTGATCGCCTACCTCGTCGGGGCCTCCAAGGGGTATTTCCTGCTCGGCATCTGGATGTCGCTGTTCTGGGCCGTCGTATTCACCACGTCCGTCGTCATCCGCAGGCCTCTGGTCGGCTACATCTGGGGGTGGGTCAACACCCACGACCGGCGGTGGCGCGACGTACCCCGAGCGGTACGCGCCTTCGACGCCGCGACGCTGGTGTGGGTGGTGGTGTTCACCTCACGGTTCGTGGTGCAGAACCATCTCTACGATGCCGACCAGACGGGCTGGCTGGGGGTGGCCCGGATCTCGATGGGCTGGCCGCTGACGGCCGTGGCGGCGCTGGTGACCTACCTGGCGATCAGGGCAGCCCAGCGCGCGCTGCACGAGCACGACACCACCGACGACCTCGACACGGAGTCTGAACCCAACACGGCGTCCGAACCCGACGACTCGGTGCAGAAGCCGCGCTGAAGCTCACCGCAGCCGCGGGTGCAGGAGCAGTTCGCGCAGTTCGTCCTCCACTTCGGCGACCGCGACGAACAGCAGTTCGTCGCCGCCCTCGAGCGGTTCGTCGCCTTCGGGGACGATGACGCGCGGACCCCGCAGGATCGTCACCAGTGCCACATCCCGGGGTAGGTCGAGACGCTTCACCGGCTTGCCGCCCCAGGGGGTGTCATCGGGCAGCGTGATCTCGACCAGATTGGCCTGACCCTTGCTGAACTCCATCAACCGGACCAGATCACCGACCGACACCGCTTCCTCGACCAGCGAGGCCAGCATCCGCGGGGTGGACACCGCGACGTCGACGCCCCACGCCTCGTCGAAGAGCCATTCGTTTCGGGGGTCGTTGACCCGGGCGACCACCCGGGCAACCGCGAACTCGGTCTTCGACAACAGGCTGACGACGACGTTGGCCTTGTCATCACCGGTGGCGGCGATCACCACGTCGAATTCCTCGAGCTTGACCGATTCCAGCAGGCTGAGCTCACAGGCATCACCGAGGCGCCAGTGCGCCGCCGGGATGGCGTCGACGTCGATGTGATCTGGGTTGCGCTCGAGGAGCGTGACCTCGTGGGATTCGACGAGTTCACGCGCGATGGAGCGCCCGACAGCGCCCGCTCCGGCGATCGCGACCTTCATGCGCTGCCCGAATCCTCGCTCGGGGGCAGGGCCGCGATGGCCAGCGCCTCGGCGATGTGCCCGGAGACGGCGGCCAGGTACACCTGGTCGCCGGCCTGGATGACGGTCTTGGCCTCGGGCAGCAACCCGGCGCCGAAGCGGATCATGAACGACACCCGACCGGCGGTGGCGGCTTCCAGTTCGGTGACCCGGTGTCCCATCCAGTCCTCGTGCAATGCCAGCTCGGTGACCCCGACGTTGCCGGTCGGGTCCCGCCACTTGGTGGTCTCCGTCTCGCGGGTCAGGACGTTGAGCAGCCGGTCGGTGGTCCACGGCACGGTGGCGACGGTGGGGATGCCGAGCCGTTCGTAGACCGCCGCGCGCTTGGCGTCGTAGATGCGGGCCACGACGCGGGCGACACCGAACGTCTCACGCGCCACCCGTGCGGAGATGATGTTCGAGTTGTCTCCCGACGACACCGCCGCGAAGGCGGCGGCGTCCTCGATACCTGCGCGCAGCAGCACATCACGGTCGAACCCCATGCCGAGCACCCGCTGCCCGGCGAAGTCGGGGGAGAGCCGGTGGAAAGCCGTGCCGTCCCGGTCGATCACGGCGACGTCGTGGCCGATACGGGCCAGGCTGCCCGCAAGGGACGCGCCCACCCGGCCACATCCCATGACCACTACACGCACCTGACGGTCCCTTCCGGCCGGAGCCAGCTGTGGCTCACCCAAACTGCTGTTGCAGACCTGCGCACTCCGAACGCTACCGCGATCGTCGTGTGGGCCTACTCTTGGCTCTCGTGTCCAAGCTTTCTACCGCCGCACGGCGGCTGGTGCTGGGCCGGCCCTTCCGCAGCGACAACCTGTCGCACACCCTGCTGCCCAAGCGGATAGCACTGCCGGTCTTCGCCTCCGATGCGTTGTCCTCTGTGGCATACGCACCCGAGGAGATCTTCCTGGTGCTGTCGGTGGCGGGGCTGGCCGCCTACTCGATGGCGCCCTGGATCGGCCTTGCGGTGGCGGCGGTGATGTTCATCGTGATCGCCAGCTACCGGCAGAACGTGCACGCCTACCCGTCGGGTGGTGGTGACTACGAGGTCGCCAACACCAACCTCGGGCCCACCGCCGGACTCACCGTGGCCAGCGCGTTGCTGGTGGATTACGTACTGACCGTCGCGGTGTCGATGTCCTCGGCGATGTCGAACATCGGCTCGGCGGTGCCGTTCGTCAACGAGCACAAGGTGTGGTTCGCGGTCGCGGCGATCCTGCTGCTGGCCTCGCTGAACCTGCGCGGTGTGCGGGAGTCGGGGACCGCCTTCGCGATTCCCACCTACGCGTTCATGATCGGCATGTACACGATGCTGGTCTGGGGGTTCTTCCAGGTCTATGCACTCGACGAGCCGTTGCGTGCGGAATCTGCCGAGTTCGAGTTGACCTCCGAGCACGGCGACATTCTCGGCTTCGCGCTGGTGTTCCTGGTCGCGAGGGCGTTCTCGTCGGGCAGTGCCGCTCTGACCGGCGTCGAAGCGATCAGCAACGGCGTTCCGGCGTTCCGCAAGCCGAAGTCGCGCAACGCCGCGACCACCCTGCTGGGTTTGGGCATCATCGCGATCACGATGTTCATGGGCGTCATCATGCTGGCCAAGGCGACCGGCGTGCAGATCGCGGAACGGCCCGGCGAACAGCTTGTCGGCGCGCCGGAAGACTACGAGCAGAAGACGCTGGTGGTGCAGCTGGCCGACGCGGTGTTCCACAGCTCCCCGGTCGGGCTGTTCCTGATCGCCGGTGTCACGGCATTGATCCTGGTGCTGGCGGCCAACACCGCGTTCAACGGATTCCCGGTGCTCGGCTCGATTCTCGCGCAGGACCGGTTCCTGCCCCGCCAGCTGCACACCCGGGGCGACCGGCTGGCGTTCTCCAACGGCATCCTGTTTCTGGCCTTCGCCGCCATCGCCTTCGTCGTGGCTTTCCAGGCTCAGGTCACTGCGCTGATCCAGCTGTACATCGTCGGGGTGTTCGTGTCGTTCACGTTGAGCCAGATGGGCATGATGCGGCACTGGACCCGGTTGCTGCGCACCGAGACCGACGCTGATGTCCGTGGCCGGATGAAGCGCTCCCGCGCCATCAACACCGTGGGCTTCCTGTGCACCGGTACCGTGCTGATCATCGTCGTCGCCACCAAGTTCCTGGCGGGCGCCTGGATCGCGATCCTGGCGATGGGTTCGCTGTTCGCCATCATGAAACTCATCCACAAGCACTACGCGTCGGTGAGTCGCGAGCTCGAACTGCGCGCCGCCGAGGCCGAGGACATCGTGCTGCCCAGCCGCAACCACGCGATCGTCCTGGTGTCCAACGTGCATCTGCCGACGCTGCGCGCGCTGGCCTACGCCCGCGCCACCCGCCCCGACCTGCTGGAGGCCATCACCGTCAGCGTCGACGACGCCGAGACACGCGCGCTGGTGCACAAGTGGGAGCACAGCGACATCAGCGTGCCGCTGAAGGTGATCGCGTCCCCGTACCGGGAGATCACCCGCCCGGTGCTCGAATACGTCAAGCGGGTCAGCAAAGACTCGCCGCGCACCGTGGTCACCGTCTTCATCCCCGAGTACGTGGTCGGTCACTGGTGGGAACAGTTGCTGCACAACCAGAGTGCGTTGCGACTGAAGGGCAGATTGCTGTTCGAGCCCAACGTCATGGTGACCTCGGTCCCGTGGCAGCTGACGTCGTCGGAGCGGTTGAAGAAGCTGGAACCGCAGTCGGCCCCAGGCGATGCGCGCAAGGGGTTCCTGGATTGAGCATCGATTCCGCCCACGATGAACTCACGCTGACCACCGGGGCTGCGGCCAACGGCGGCAGCTGCGTGGCGCGCCACGACGGCAGGGTGGTGTTCGTGCGGTACGCGCTGCCGTCGGAGAAGGTCAGGGTCCGGGTGACGGGCGGCGCCGGCGCCCGCGGGTCCTACTGGAACGCCGACGTCGTCGAGGTGCTCGAGCCGTCGGCCGACCGGATCGAGTCGCTGTGTCCGATCGCCGGGGTGCACGCCGCGGGATGCTGCGACCTCGCGTTCGCGGACCCGGCCGCCGCGCGCCGGCTCAAGGGTGCGGTGGTGGCCAATCAGCTTGCGCGCCTTGGCGGATACCACTGGCGCGACGAAGACGTTGCCGCTGCGGCGCCGGTGGGTGAGCTCGGTGCCACGGGATGGCGGACCCGGGTGCGGCTGGACACCTCGGCGGACGGCCGGGCCGGCTTTCACCGCTATCACAGCGCCGAACTGGTGCACCGGCTCGACTGCGCGCAGCTGCCGCCGGGCATGCTCGCCGGGATCGCCGAGACCCGGTGGCCCGCGGGGTCGGAGATCCATGTCGCGGTTGACGACGAGGCCGCCCGCCACGTGGTGGTGTCCGGCTCTCGGGGTGCGCGCAAGACCACGACGGTGGCTGAGGGTGGCTACGAGGCGGTGCAGCGGGTCGGTGGGCGCAGCTGGCGGGTGCCGGTGACGGCGTTCTGGCAGGCGCACCGCGACGCGCCGAAGCTGTACAGCTCGCTGGTCGCCGACTGGGCCGCGATGGAGCCTGGGATGACGGCGTGGGACCTCTACGGTGGCGCAGGCGTTTTCGCGGCGGCGCTGGCCGACAGGGTCGGGGATACCGGCCGGGTGCTCACCGTCGACACGTCGCGGGGTGCCTCCCGCGCGGCGCGTGCCGCACTCGCCGACCTGAGCTGGGTGGAGGTCCTCACCGATTCCGTGCGCCGGGCACTGACCGGGCAACGCAGCCGCGCCGACGTCGCGGTGCTGGACCCGCCGCGCGCCGGGGCGGGGCGCGACGTCATCGATCTGCTGGCAGCGGCCGAGGTGCCGCGTATCGTCCATATCGGTTGTGAAGCAGCCTCTTTCGCGCGGGACATCGGGCTCTACCGGGGGCACGGGTACGCCGTGGAGAAGCTGGAGGTGTTCGACTCGTTCCCGCTCACCCACCACGTCGAGTGCATCGCGGTGCTCACCCGCTGAGTGGCCGTGCCGACGGCGCGAAGGCCGGGAACCCGGCTCGGCAAGTACCCGGGCGGTCGATGACTTACATTGATCGTAATAGGTGTGCCGGGAAGTCTGGTCGGCGCGTTTTTGTCGAGCCTTGAGCACAGAGGGGTCCCCACCATGCCTGCCGACCGTGTCCCGCCAGTGAACAAACCGGCGCTTTTTGCGCGTGGTTCCTGGTCGGAGACCAGTCGCGTCACCACCATCCTGCGCAAGGAGACCGTCGGTGGGGTCATCCTGCTGGTGGCCGCCGGCGCGGCGCTCATCTGGGCGAACACCCCGTGGGCGGAGAGCTACTTCGCGCTGCGGGACCTCGAGATCGGCGGTGAGCCGTTCGGCCTGCACCTGAACCTCACCGTCGGTGCGTGGGCGGCGGACGGGTTGTTGGCGATCTTCTTCCTCGTGGTCGGGCTGGAACTCAAACGCGAGTTCGTCGCCGGCGACCTGCGCGATCCCAGTCGCGCCGCGCTGCCGATCGCCGCGGCAGTCGGCGGCATGGTGGTGCCCGCCCTGATCTTCGTCCTGGTCAACCTCAACACCGGAGACGGCGCGTTGCGGGGCTGGGCGATACCGACCGCGACCGACATCGCGTTCGCGGTGGCCGTGCTGGCGGTCATCTCGACGCACCTGCCCTCGGCGTTGCGCACGTTCCTGCTGACCCTCGCCGTCGTCGACGACCTGCTGGCGATCACCGTTATCGCCGTGTTCTACACCGTGGACATCAACGCGGTCGCCCTCGCGCTGGCACTGGTGCCGCTGGCGCTGTTCACGGTGTGCGTGCAGCGCGGGGTGCAGGCGTGGTGGGTGCTGATCCCGCTCGCGCTCCTCACCTGGGTACTGGTGCACGAGTCCGGCGTGCACGCCACGGTGGCAGGCGTGCTGCTCGGCTTCGCGGTGCCGGTTCGGCGGTCGGCGCGGCGGCGCGGCGTCGAGGTCGACTCGGGGATGGCCGAGTACTTCGAGCACCGCATCCGTCCGGTCTCGGCGGGGATCGCGATCCCGGTGTTCGCGTTCTTCGCAGCCGGCGTGAGCATCGGCGGCCTGAGCGGGCTCTCCGATGCACTCAGTGACCCGATCGCGCTCGGCATCGTGCTGGGTCTGGTGATCGGAAAGCCCGTCGGCATCCTGGGAGTCACCCGGGTGATGGCCTCGGTGACCCGCGCGACGCTGGACGCCTCGTTGCGCTGGGTGGATGTGCTCGGCATGTCGATGCTCGCCGGCATCGGGTTCACCGTGTCGCTGCTGATCGGCGATCTGGCATACGGACTGGGGTCCGATCGTGACGAATTGGTGAAGGTCGGCGTGTTGTGTGGGTCACTGCTGGCAGCGATGCTCGCTGCCGTCGTGCTCCTCACCAGGAACCGCGCCTACCGGCGCATTCACGTCCAGGAAACCGCTGACGCCGATCAGGACGGAGTGCCCGACATCTACCAATCTCGGCAGGACTGATGGTGCCGGCCGTGCGTAGACTGGCCGAATGCTTGAACAGATCCGCGGTCCCGCTGATCTGCAGCACCTGACGCAGGCGCAGCTGGACGAACTGGCCCGAGAGATCCGCGACTTCCTGATCCACAAGGTCGCGGCCACCGGCGGGCACCTGGGACCGAACCTCGGCGTCGTGGAGTTGACGTTGGCGCTGCACCGCGTCTTCGATTCCCCTCACGACCCGATCCTGTTCGACACCGGCCATCAGGCCTATGTGCACAAGATGCTCACGGGCCGCGCCCGGGACTTCGACACGCTGCGCAAGAAGGACGGCCTGTCGGGTTACCCGTCGCGGACCGAGAGCGAGCACGATTGGGTCGAGTCCAGCCACGCCAGTTCCTCGCTGTCCTACGCCGACGGCTTGGCCAAGGCCTTCGAGTTGAACGGGCACCGGAACCGCCACGTCGTCGCTGTGGTCGGTGACGGGGCGCTGACCGGCGGCATGTGCTGGGAGGCGCTCAACAACATCGCGGCTTCGGGCCGGCCGGTGGTCATCGTCGTCAACGACAACGGCCGCAGCTACGCGCCCACCATCGGCGGCTTCGCCGAGCACCTCGCCGGTCTTCGGTTGCAGCCCGGCTATGAGCGGGCGCTCGAAGAGGGACGCAAGGCGGTGCGCGGTCTGCCGATGATCGGCGAGTTCTGCTACCAGTGCATGCACAGCATCAAGGCGGGCATCAAGGACGCGTTGTCTCCCCAGGTGATGTTCACCGATCTGGGCCTCAAGTACGTCGGCCCGATCGACGGTCACGACGAGCACGCGGTGGAGAGCGCGCTGCGCCATGCCCGCGGTTTCAACGCCCCGGTTGTCGTGCACGTCGTCACCCGCAAGGGCATGGGTTACCCGCCGGCCGAGAACGACGAAGACGATCAGATGCACTCGTGCGGTGTCATCGACCCGGAGACCGGTCTGGCCACGACGGTTCCCGGCCCCGGCTGGACCTCCACGTTCGCCGAGGCGCTGATCCGGTTGGCGACCAAGCGCCGCGACGTCGTGGCGATCACCGCCGCCATGCCCGGGCCCACCGGGCTCAGTGCGTTCCGGGACCGGTTCCCGGACCGGTTCTTCGACGTCGGCATCGCCGAGCAGCACGCGGTGACGTCGGCCGCCGGGTTGGCGATGGGTGGCATGCATCCGGTGGTCGCGATCTACTCGACGTTTCTCAACCGGGCGTTCGACCAGATCATGATGGACGTCGCGCTGCACAAGCTGCCGGTGACGATGGTGCTGGACCGTTCCGGGGTCACCGGCCCCGATGGTGCCAGCCACAACGGCATGTGGGATCTGTCGATCCTGGGCATCGTGCCGGGGATGCGGGTCGCAGCGCCCCGCGACGGTGCCCGGTTGCGCGAGGAACTCGCCGAGGCGCTCGACATCGACGATGGTCCCACCGCGATTCGCTTCCCGAAAGGCGATGTGGGCGGAGATGTTCCGGCGGTCGAACGACGTGGCGGAGTCGACGTGCTGGCGGTCCCGGCCGACGGTCTGTCCGATGACGTGCTCCTCGTGGCCGTCGGGCCGTTCGCGAAGATGGCACTCGGGATCGCCGAACTGCTGCGAAACCAAGGCATCGGCGTGACCGTCGCCGATCCGCGGTGGGTGCTGCCGGTGCCCGCCGAGATCGCCGCGCTGGCGGCCGACCACAAGCTGGTGGTCACCCTCGAGGACAACGGTGTGCACGGCGGGGTCGGCTCGGCCGTGTCGGGTGCGATGCGGCGAGCCGAGGTGGATGTTCCGTGCCGCGACGCCGCACTGCCCCAGCAGTTCTTCGACCATGCCTCCCGCGGAGAGGTGCTCGCGGCCGTCGGCCTGACCGAACGCAACATCGCCCGCCAGATCACCGGGTGGGTGGCTGCGTTCGGCACCTCGGTCAGTGAGCGGGAGATCAGCCAGCAGCTCGACTGACGGGGGTCCTACCTGCACGTGCTGGCCTGGCTGCCGGACTTCACGCCGCTGCTGGCGTCGCAGTTGCGGTGACCGGCGCGTCCGAGGGGAGTTGCCATGGCCGAACCGATCGACGAGCACTTCACCGCGACTGTCTCGTCGTCGAGGGCACCGTCCGTTGCCGAAATCGCTGTGTTGCGAGGGATCTCAGCGCAGGATTGCCTCGACATCTTCGATGCGCAGCTCGGTAGCCGGCACCTGGACCTCGCCGCGCGTTGGCTTCGGTCGCACAACAAGGGCTTCTACACCATCGGATCGGCCGGACACGAGAGCAACGCCGCCGTCGCCGCTGCCCTGCGGGTCACCGATCCGGCGTTGCTGCACTACCGCTCCGGAGGTTTCTTCCTGGCCCGAGCGCGGCAGGGCAGCGGTGGCGACGCGCTGCGCGATGTGCTTCTCGGTATGGTCGCCGCCACGGAGGAACCGATCTCCGGGGGCCGGCACAAGGTCTTCGGCAGGCACGACCTCAACGTCATCCCGCAGACATCGACCATCGCGTCGCACCTGCCCCGGGCCGTCGGCGTCGCGTTCTCGATCGCCCGCGCTCGCAAGATGGGCGTGGAATGCCCCTGGCCGGCTGACGCGTTGGCGGTGTGCAGCTTCGGAGACGCGTCGGCCAACCATTCCACGGCGGTCGGGGCGATCAACACGGCGCTGCACAGCTCCTACCAGGGTATGCCGATGCCGCTGCTGCTGTTGTGCGAGGACAACGGCATCGGGATCAGTGTCAAGTCACCCCAGGGGTGGATCGCGCGCACCTACGGCGACCGTGCCGGCCTGCGTTACTTCGCCGCCGACGGCACGGACCTGCCCTCGGTGCTGACAACCGCGGCCGAGGCAGCCGAATATGTTCGGGCACAACGCCGTCCGGCGTTTCTGCATCTGCGCACCGTGCGTCTGATGGGGCACGCGGGTTCGGATTTCGAGCGCGGCTATCGCAAACCCGACGAGATCACCGCCGACTACGAACGCGACCCGGTGCTGTGCACCGCACGTCTTCTCGTCGGCGCGGGCGTGCTGACCCCGTCGGAGATCCTCGAGCGCTACGAGGCCAAGCGTGCCGAAGTTCTCGCGCTGGCAGGCGAGGTCACCGAGCTCGCCCAACTCGACAACGCCCATGCGGTGATGTCTCCGCTGCGCCGTACTCTCGACGAGGCCACCGCGGCGACCCAGACGGCGCCCGGTCCGGGCGCCACCGCCGACGGCACGGCGCTGACCGTCGCCCAGGCCATCAACCGTGGCCTGCTCGACGTGTTGACGAACCATCCCGAGGCACTGGTGTTCGGCGAGGATGTCGGACGCAAGGGCGGCGTGTACGGTGTCACCCGCGGCCTGCAGGCCAGGGTCGGGACTGCTCGGGTGTTCGACACTCTGCTCGACGAGCAGGCGATCCTGGGGCTGGCGCTGGGCGCCGGGGTGTCCGGGCTGCTGCCGATTCCCGAGATCCAGTATCTGGCCTATCTGCACAATGCCGCCGACCAGATCCGCGGCGAGGGAGCCACGCTTCAGTTCTTCTCCGATCGGCAGTACCGCAACCCGATGGTGGTGCGCATCGCGGGCTACGGATACCAGAAGGGCTTCGGCGGGCACTTCCACAACGACAACTCGATCACCGCCATCCGGGATCTGCCCGGCGTGGTCATCGCCTCACCGGCGCGCCCCGACGATGCCGCCGCGATGATGCGGTCTTGCGTCACCGCCGTGCAGTCCTCGGGAATCGTGTGCCTGTTCATCGAGCCCATCGCGCTGTATCACACCCGCGATCTCTACGACGACGGCGACGACCTCTGGCTGGCACCGGATTCCGGCGCCACGGTCCCGCTCGGTCGGGCCCGGACCCACGGTGACGGCCGGGATCTGACGATCCTGACCTTCGGCAACGGGCTGCGGATGAGCCTGCGGGTGGCACGCCGCCTTCTCGCCGCCGACATCAGTACACGCGTGGTCGACCTGCGCTGGCTGGCCCCTCTCCCGGTGCAGGACATCCTCGGCGAAGCCGACGCGACTGGGCGGGTACTCGTCGTGGACGAGACCCGCGAGAGCGGTGGTGTGGGCGAAGGGATCGTGACCACACTGGTCGACCACGGGTACCGCGGTGCGCTGGCTCGGGTCGCCGGCTACGACAGCTTCATCCCACTCGGCGATGCCGCACTCGAGGTGTTGTTGTCGGAGGAGACCATCGAGACCGCGGCCATCAAGCTGGTGCAGACAGCGCCTCGGTGAGCACCGGCACCGTCAGTTCACGTTGCCACTGTCGGGCGTTGGCGTCCCGCAGGAACACATCGACGGCGCCCGCGGTGTCGTCGGCGCCTTCCCAGTCCCAGCACAGTCGCCGCACGGTATCGGGAGACAGCAGGTTCTCCGCGGGAACGGAAATCCGTTGTGCCAGTTCGTTCAGGCCAGATCTCGCCGCCTCCAGCCGGGCGGCCGCCTCCGGCTTGCGCCGCGCCCACCGGGATGCCGGCGGCGGGCCGTTGGATGCTTCGGAGGTGCTGGGCAGGTCGGTGGTGACGCGGGCGCGGGCCAGCGCCTCCAGCCACATCTGGGCACTGCGCCGCTGTTTCGGCCCGCCGAACACCGGCAGGGCCGTCAGTTTCTCGACACTGTCCGGATTCACCGTCGCGGCGTTGATGATCGCGCTGTCGGGCAGGATGCGCCCCGGAGCGATGTCGCGGCGCCGGGCGATCTGGTCCCTGGCGGTCCAGAGCTCCCGCACCGCGGCCAGGGTGCGGGCGTCGCGGACCTTGTGGATCCCCGACGTGCGCCGCCACCGGTCGCGCCGGGTGGGGGTGGCTTCGAAGGTCCGCAGGAACTCGAATTCCTGTCCGGCCCAATCAGATTTTCCCTGCTCGGAGAGCACCGCCGCGATCGCGTCCCGCAACTCGACGAGGACCTCGACGTCCAGCGCCGCGTAGTTGAGCCAGTCGGCGGGCAGCGGCCGTTTCGACCAGTCCGCAGCACCGTGCCCCTTGGTCAGCTGCAGGCCGAGTAGCCGCTGCACCATCGCAGCGAGGTTCACTCGGTCGTAGTTGGCGAGCCGCCCGGCGAGCTCGGTGTCGAACAGTGTGGTCGGACGCATCCCGATCTCGGCCAGGCACGGCAGGTCCTGATCGGCGGCGTGCAGAATCCACTCGTCGGTGGCCAGCACCTCGGCCACCGGCGCCATGACCGCGACAGGGTCCCCGCCGTGCATGACCGGGTCGATCAGGACGGTGCCCGACCCGGCCCGGCGGATCTGCACCAGATAGGCGCGGTTGGAGTAGCGGAAACCCGACGCGCGCTCGGCGTCCACGGCAAACGGTCCGGTGCCGGCAGCCAAAGCGCTGGCTGCCCTGGCGATCTCGTCGCGGCTGACAGAGACCTCAGGGACGCCGTCCCGCGGTGCCAGCAGCGGCGTGGCGTCGGGCTCGGCCTGTTCGGCGTCGCCGGACACTTCTGATGCGCGGGGCTCCACGGGGGAACCGACAGTCTCGGGTTCGGACATGTGCTCAGGCGCGGGTGCGGGAGCCCAGGTCGGTCACCCCGTCGGGCGGCAGACCGGCGGCATGCTCGAGGACCTCGCAGAAGGCTTCCACGTGGGGACCGAGTTCCAGCGTCGTCGCGGTCCACGAGGCGCGCAGCTCGAGCTGATGGGCGCGGGGCGGGCCGGAGATGTCTCCGTAACGCACCGAGGTGGTGGCGGTGACGGTGCCGCCCAGCGCCGTGACGTGCTCGGCCCGCTCTCCGAGTGCGTCGACCAGCCAGCTCCAGGCGACTTCCGGCAGCAACGGGTCGACGGCTTCGCTGGAGTCCAGATCGGCCTGGATGTAGGCGACCAGGCGCATGGTGCCGTCCCACGCCTCCGCACCCTCGGGGTCGTGCAGCAGAATCAGCCGGCCGAAGGCGTCGCCCTCGGAGCGTTCCGGGATGATCGCGGTCTCGGCGTGCCTGACCTCGGCGCCCAGCGCGTAGCTGAACGGCGCCAGCCGCTGAGGCGGCCGGATCGGGCCCAGCTCGATCTCCGGTCGCACGGTGGTGGCATTCATCGCCGCCACCGCTTCACGGAACTGAGCCGGTTCGGCGGTGGTCACGGCGTCTGACGGTAGTCCATTTGTCCAGCTCTTGGTGCAGGCGCGCCGATCAGGAACCGGACGGCCCATGGCAGCATGGGTGTCGATGAACACGCGCCGCGAGCTGCCTGAATCGCCCTACCTGGCCGCCGTCGCCGGCCGCAAGCCCCACCGGGTGCCGGTGTGGATGATGCGGCAGGCGGGGCGGTCACTGCCGGAGTACCGCGCGCTTCGCGCCGAGAACACGATGATGCTGGCCTGTTTCGACGCCGACCTGATCACCGAGATCACGGTGCAGCCGGTGCGCAGGCACGGCGTCGACGCCGCGATCCTGTTCTCCGACATCGTGGTGCCGCTACGGGCCGCCGGCATCGCACTCGACATCGTTCCCGACGTCGGACCGGTGATCGAGCACCCCATCCGCACCCGTGCCGACGTCCGCACCGTCGCACCGCTGGACTCCCAGCAGGTGGCCCCGGTGGCCACTGCGATCGGCCAGCTGACCGCCGCGCTCGGCGACGTGCCGCTGATCGGCTTCGCCGGCGCCCCGTTCACGCTGGCCTCCTATCTCGTCGAAGGTGGTCCGAGCCGCAACCACGAGCGCACCAAGGCGATGATGCTGGGGGAGTCCGCGACCTGGCATGAGCTGATGACGGCGCTGACCGACGTGACCATCGCATTCCTGCGGACCCAGCTCGACGCCGGCGTGGACGCCATCCAGCTGTTCGATTCCTGGGCAGGCACGCTGTCGCTGACCGACTACCGCACCTACGTGCTGCCGCACAGCGCGCGGGTGTTCGAGTCGCTGGCCGGCCACGGCGTGCCGATGACGCACTTCGGGGTCGGTACCGCCGAGCTGCTGGGCGCGATGTCGGAGGCGGTCTCCGGGCG
>NZ_JBAUJB010000093.1:0-3912 GCF_049683355.1 Mycobacterium sp. | reverse complement strand
CAGCTGGGATCTATTCTGAGCTCCATCCGAGACCGTGGTGGTAGCGCCAACGTTGATTCGATCAAGCAGACAAAGGAGTAAGTAATGGTGTCTCACAGGACTTTTGCGGGGCGGATGTTGCTGGCGGCCGTCGGCTCCGGTGCTGTGCTGTTCGGGACCGCGGTGTCCGCGAGCGCGCAGCCGGCACCGCCGAACTGCACCGCGGCTGATCTGGCGGGCATCATGTCCGGCGTCACCGCATCCACGTCGGCCTACCTGTTCACCCACCCGCCGGTGAACGACTTCTTCACCAATCTCGGCAAGGTGCCCAACGACCAGAAGCGCGAAGCGCTGGCCAGTTACCTGGACGCCAACCCGCAGGTGAAGGCTGACCTCAGCGGCATCCGTCAGCCAGCGAAGGACTTCCGTGCCCGTTGTGGCGGCGGCCCCGGTCCGCTGGCTGAGGTCGAGGGCGAGGGCTGAGCCCCGCCCTGGTTTCGCCGGACGGCAGAGCGGGAGATCAGCGATGCGAGTTCATTTCCTGCTCTTCGCACCCATCATCGCGGTCGCCGGCCTGACCGTCGCACCGACCGCAGCGGGCGACTGCACCAGCGCCGGCGGAACGACGATCTGCGCTCAGGGGGAGTCCCGCGGTGCGGACACCGGTGATGGTCCCAGCGGTTCCGGTCCTTACGTGCCCTATCCGTGCGAATATGACTGGAACTGCAACGACTACTACGGGTGGGAATGGGATCTGGACCTCGATCCCGGTCCGGGTATCGGTTTGGGTGGCGGCGGTTGAGCGATCACGGGTGCGCTGGTGCCCAGCAGCACTGCCCCGGAACCGACCGCAGCCAGCAGCATGCGTCGCGCGTAAGTCCTGTGGGACACCGTGGGTCGCTGTCGGGGATCACCGCCGCGACGTCGGCGTATCTCTTCACCCATCCGCCCGTCAACGACTTCTTCACCACGCTCAAGGACGTTCCGGCCGAAGAGAAGCGGGAGGCGCTGCAGACCTACATGGATGCCAACCCGCAGGTGAAGGCCGACCTGACAAGTATCCGTCAGCCTGCCGCCGACTTCCGGAACCGCTGCGGCTGATCAGCGCTGGCCGACGGCGTCCGCGAGTGCTGACGGCAGACCCGGCACCCGTCCGACTGCGTCGAGAAGTCCGTGTGCGCAGAGGTCGGCGATGAAGTCCGCGTCCAGCGATGCATCGATCAGCCGCTGCCTGCACAGCTCGAAGGTGAACGCCAGCCAGCCGTAGACGGCGGCCCGCAGGTCCCGCTCCACCTTCGAATCCAGTGCGCCACCGGTGGTCTCGGTGATGCGGTCGATGATGCGGTTGGCCTGCCTGTCGTTGTCGACGTCCTCGATGCCGCGCAGCACCGGGTCCGACCGCCCCATCCCCATGTACGCGGCCCAGGCGCCGTGCGGATGCTGTTCGTCGTACTGCAGATAGGCCAGCACACCCGCCCGGACCTGCCCGAACAGCGTCAGACCGGGCTCGGGCGGGGTGTTGGTGGCCTGGAACAGTCGCTCGCCCTCGGCGCGCACGACCGCGGCGAAGAATGCCCGTTTGTCGGGGAAGTAGTGGTACATCAACGCGCGGGAGACGCCGGCGCGCTCGGCGATCTCGTCGATGCGCACCTCGTCGTAGGGTCGCTGGCCGAACACCTCGGCACCGAGTGCCAGCAGTTCGTTGCGCCGATCTTCCGGTGAGAGACGGCGCCGGGATTCAGGCATGAGCCCATCCTACTTGACACATGTAGAACAGCCGCGGAGGCTGGAAACATGACCGCTGTAGACCACCGGGGGTCTTATCCCGCGTTGCCGCATCCTCGCCGCCGGGTGCCGTTGCTGGGTGACGTGCTGGCGTTCGACGCGGACAGCCCGTCGCAGTCGACGATGGCACTCGCCGCGCTCGGTCCCGTCTTCGAGTTCCGTTTCCTGGGAGCGCGCTACGTCGTGGCCGCGGGTCCGGATGCCGTTCTCGAGCTCAACGACGAAAGCCGGTTCTGCAAGCATGTCGGCGCCGACATCGACGCGTTGCGCCTTCTCGGGGGCGACGGCCTGTTCACGGCCTACAACGACGAACCGAATTGGCAGAGAGCCCACGATGTGCTGATGCCGGCGTTCAGTCAGCAGGCGATGCGGCGCTACCACTCCATCATGTTCGACGTCGCCGACGAGCTCACTGCCCGCTGGGATCACAAGGCCGCGCGCCGTGCGACGGTCGACGTGTCCGTGGACGCCACCCGGGTGACGCTGGAGACGATCGGACGCTGCGCGGCCGGGCATCCGTTCGGATGCTTCGAGTCCGAGGCCGTGCACCCGTTCGTCGAGCACATGGTGGCGGGCCTGAAGGGCTCCGACCGCGTGGGTGTGCTGCGGGAGACGTTCCTGCCCGGTTTCGTTGCGCAGCGGGCCGAGCGCCCAGTGCGTCATCATGCCGCGAAGTTGCACGCGATCGCTGACGAGATCATCGCCGAACGCGTGCGCGACGGCCTCGGGCAGCACGACGATCTCCTCGAGCTGATGCTGGCCTCCGATCTGCAGCTCGCCAACATCCGTTACCAGCTGATCAACTTCCTGGTTGCGGGGCATGAAACCACCTCGGGGGCACTGTCTTTTGCGCTGTACTATCTGTCTCAGCATCCGGAGGCGGTGCAGAAGGCGCGTGCGGAGATCGCCGAGGTGTGGGGCGACGACGATCGCCCGGACTTCGAGCAGATCGCCAAGCTGCGTTACGTGCGAAGGGTTTTCGACGAGGCATTGCGGCTTCATCCCACGGTCCCCGGGTACTACCGGGCAGCGCGCGAGAACACCGTGCTCGCCGGTGTGCACCCGATGCGCAAGGGCGACTGGGTGCTTGCGCTCGTCGGGACTCTACATCGCGATCCGCGCTGGGGGCCCGATCCCGACGCGTTCGACCCGGACCGGTTCGCGCCCGAGAAAGTCAGGGCCCGCCCGGCAGGCTTGTACAAACCGTTCGGGACCGGCCCGCGCTCGTGCATCGGGCGCCAGTTCGCGTTGCACGAAGCCGTGCTGCTGCTGGCGGTGCTGCTGCGCCGCTACGAGCTGATCGCCGACCCGGAGTATCAGCTGCAGATCACCGAACGGTTGACGGTGATGCCCAAGGACTTCCACCTGTCGCTGCGCCGCCGCTAGCCCCTTACTGTTGGGAGAGGGCGCCCCCAGTGATGGTTACTTTCGACTCTTTCAGCGCGTGGGACGCACGTTCAGACTCACAGCCGCTCAGGTCGCGCGTAACGCACGCTGGTACCGGCGCATCCCGGCAATCCAGCGGTCGTAGTCAGAGCCCTTCTGCCGGTACATCTCCAGGACCTGTGGGTGGGGCAGCACCAGGAACCTGTTGTCTTTGATCGCGTCGACAGTCAGCGACGCGACGTCCGACGGCGCGAGCACGTCCCCGGACTGCAGGATGGACTGCGCGCCGGCGCGGGCACCGGGATCGGTCTCTGCTCGGATTCCGTCGAGCAGCGGGGTGTCCACGCCCAGCGGACATACGCAGCTGACGCCGATGCCGTCGTCGCCGTAGGTGATCGCCAGCCACTCGGCGAACCCCACGGCAGCATGTTTGGTGACGGCATAGCCCGCGGCGCCGATCTGCGACAACAGCCCGGCTGCCGAAGCGATCGATACGAAGTACCCGGTGCCGCGGGACTTCCACTGAGGCACAAGAAGTTCCGCCGCCCGCACGTGGGCGCGCAGATTGACAGCCAGGATCCGGTCCCAGTCGGAGTCGGTGCCGATACCCCCGGCGCCGGTGATGCCCGCGTTGGCGACGTAGATGTCGACGGGCCCGAACTCACGCGCAGCCAGGGTCGCCAACGCCTCGATGCCCTCGGTCGTCGCGGCGTCGGCCTGCAGGGCCACCGCGGCGCCGCCGGCGGAGCCGATCGCTTCGGC
>NZ_JBAUJB010000092.1:0-16426 GCF_049683355.1 Mycobacterium sp. | reverse complement strand
CACGGGTACCGCGCCCCGAACAACAGGTGGACGCGCGGGTGCTCCCCGAACAGGGTCAGATCCATGATCAGGGCGCGCAGCGGCGCCAGGCCGGTCGAACCCGCGACGATCAGGACGTCGCCGGCGTCACGGTCGACGTGCATCGCGCCGTGCGGGTTGGACAGCCGCCACCGGTCGCCGGGGCGGGCCTCGCCGACGATCGTCGGGCTCACCATCCCGCCGGGGACCGAGCGGATGTGGAATTCGACGTAACCGGCCGGGTCGGCCGGGATCGACGGACTCAGGTAGCGCCACCGCCGCGGCCACTGCGGGACCTGGACCGGGACGTACTGGCCGGGCAGGTAGTTCAGCGCGTGGTCCATCTTCAGCCGGACGATCGAGACGTCGCGGGTGGGCCGCAGATGTTCGAGCACCGTGCCGTCACTGAACGGCGGGCTGGTCTCGGCGTCCGCCGCGCCGCTCATCACGCCGATGACCAGCTCCACGACGTCGTTGACGGCCTCGTTGAGTCGGCGGTCCCACCGGTCGGCCAGCTGTGAGCGCAGGACTGTGAGCAGCGCCTGCTGCAGTGACGCGTAATGCGCTGGGGTGACACCGTACTTGCGGTGGTCGCGACCGAGCTGGGCGAGAAAGGCCACCGGCTCCTCGGCCCGCTGGGCGATGAGCTGGTCACACAGCCAGCACAGGGCCTGGGCGAATACCTTGCGCTGCATCTCCATGTCCGGCGGGAACAGGTCCCGGGCGGCGAGGTCGGCGCCGAACCACCTGGTGTGGATCTCGCGGATCAGCGGCTCCGACCCGAGATCCGGGTCGACGGCATCACGGAGGATGCGCATCGATTCCCGGTCTTCGAGTCCCACGCCGCACGATACTAAGTCACTGCGCTGTGGATCTCGGCCGACGCAGTGCGGCGGTGACGATGAGCACAGTCCCGGCCAGGATCCAGCAGGCCAGCACCACGACCGCGCTGGTCGCGCCGGCGCCGTCGAACGCGGCCGTCGACCGCAACAGCGTGGCGGTGGCGCCCTGGGGCAGCAGCTGGCCGAGTTCGCCCCACGGTGCGGGCAGCATCTCCGGGGCACTTGTCAGCCCCGACAGTGGGTTGCCCACCAGTACCGCCAGCAGTGCGCCGACTGCCAGGCCCACCCTGCCGAACAGCGCGCCCAGCCCCAGCACGGTCAACGAGGCCGCCGCCACCCCGAGGCTGAGCGCCGCCGCGACGCCCCAGAAGTTCTGATCGATCGAGCCGAACACGTAGCGCAACAGGACCGCGATCGTGACACCGGCCGCGCCGGCGAAGACCACCGCCGCACCGAACCGGGTCCAGGCCTCACGTTGCAACACCAGCAGCAGGGCGATCGCCGGCAGCAGGCCGGCCAGGGTGATGGGTAGTGCCGACGCCGCGATGCCCGCTCCGCGGGGGTCGGCCGACGTGGGCGGAGCGAGGTCTTCGGTGTCCATCGGGATCCCGGTCCGTTGGCTGACCTGGCTTCCGAGTTGGGTCAGCAGTTGGGCGATCGCCGGGCTGCCGGCCGAGGCGATCAGCAGTCGGGCCTGTCCGCCCGGCTCGGACGGCAGCACGATGCCGCCGTACTCATCGCGCTGCCGGATGGCTTCTGTCAGCGCCGCCCCACCGGGGTAGTAGGTGACGTCGAAGGCGCCGGGGGCGTTCTGCTCGAGCATCGTGGCGAGCTGCCCGCCGGCGGCCTGCGGGCCCGCCGCCCCGATGGGCACGCCGTGGGGCCCGGAGTGCACGGCGGGCAGTGTGAACGCCAGCGCCAGGATCACCAGGACGGTGGTGAGCGCGACGATGACGCCTGCGGCGCGCGCCGCAGGCGGCGTTTCGTGCCGCGGCTCCGCGTGGTGGTGGGTGTGCTCCGGGCTGGTGGTGACCATGACCGTCCCCTTTTCACTAGCTGTTGAATTAATCTGCTGAGGGGAGCGTAAGCCGTTGCCGTCAAGATTTCAACAGCCATTGAAATGGTAGCGTCGGTTCATGCCACCACCAGCGCAGACGGACAGGCGCCGGGGTCGACGACAGGGCGGGCCGGTATCCCGGGAGGCGGTTCTGTCCGCGGCGAAGACCCGGTTCGCCCGGGACGGATACGAGAAGACGACGCTGCGGGCCATCGCCGAGGCGGCGCGCGTCGATCCCTCGATGGTGCTCTACCTCTTCGGTTCGAAAGAGGAACTGTTCCGCGAGTCCCTTCGGTTGATCATCGACCCCGAGGTGCTCGTGGCAGCTCTCACGGGCACCGGCGACGACGACGAGCCCGACATCGGAACCCGGATGGTGCGGACCTACCTCGGCGTGTGGGAGGCGCCGGAGAGTTCGGCGAGCATGCGCACGATGCTGGCGTCGGCCACCTCCAACCCCGACGCGCACACCGCGTTCCGCGGCTTCATGCAGAACTATGTGCTGACAGCTGTCTCCGGTGTGCTCGGCGGCGACGAGCAGGCCAGACTGCGGGCGATGTTGGCGGCGAGCAGCCTGGTGGGCACGGCGATGCTGCGTTACCTGATCTGCGTGCCGCCACTGTCGGACCTGCCGACCGAGGACGTGGTGCGCCTGGTGGCGCCGACCGTGACGCGATACCTGACCGCAGACGCCGCCGAACTGGGACTGCCGCTATAGGCCGTGAATCCCCTTGTACAGCACCAAAAGGCCGATCACCACCAGGATCGCGGCGACCAGGACGGCGTGCTGCTTCTCCATCCAGTCCTTGAGTCGGGTCAAGGCGGGATCCAGACGTTGGCCCGACACCGCGTATCCGAGGATGGGCAGTGCCACCGACGAGCCCGCCACCGCCACGAACCAAACGACCGCGATCCACACGCTCGGTGACGGCAGGCCCGCCGACCCGATCGCCAAACCGGCTGCCGCGCAGATGAACAACACCTTCACATTGGCTACCGTCAGGACCGCGGCGGTCGCCGCCGCCTTGGCCGGAGTCAGGGAGCTCATCCGGGTCATCCACCCCGGCATGTGCTCGGATTTCTTCCGATTCGCCCACCGGTAGCCGCCGAAGATGATCAGCGCGACACCGACGACGATCCGAAGCAACGACGCCCACCCCGGCGGTTTCTCCCCGATCCCGCCGATCAGGTTGGACACCGACAGGAACACCGCCGTCAAGACGGCAAGGCTGAGGATCCAGCCCGCCGCGAACGCCAACCCCGTGGGCTTGGGCCGCGCCGTGTGCAGCGCCAGCACCGCCGGGATGATCGACAGCGGGGACAGCGCCACCACCAGGGCGAGCGGAATGAGCTCGGTGAGAATCGATCCCCAGTCACCCGACACCCGGAGAACCTAACAAGAAGTGGCCCTCTGTGGCGCTTGAACCTCGGCAACGGCTCGGGGCCGGTACTCTCACTCGATGACCCAGGTGCATCTCGGGCACGTCTTCCATCTGGCAGGGCGGCCCGGGGTCGCCGACTCGGCCGGCGCGCTGGTGTCCCTGCCTGATGGCGCGTTGGTCATCGACGACGACGGCCGGGTCGTCTTCTGCGGGGAGCGCGGCCGGCTGCCTGCCCGGTTCGGCTCCGCCGAGACCGTCGACCACCGGCCCGGATTTCTGCTGCCGGGCTTCGTCGACACCCACATCCATTTCCCCCAGACCTACGCCGGCGATTCCTACGGGGGCGGCCAGTTACTGGAGTGGCTCGACCAGTGCATCTTCCCAGCCGAATCCCGGCTCGCCGATCCGGAGTTCGCGCTACAGGCGGCGGCGGAGTTCTGCGAGCGTCGCATCGCCGCAGGCACGACCGCGGCGATGGTGTTCGGGTCGGCGTTCCCCCACGCCCAGGACGCACTGTTCACCGAGACCCGGCGGCGGGGACTGCGCATCGTCAGCGGCCGCGGCATCCAGACCGTCGGGCCGGATAGCGCCGCGGCGCTGATCACCTCGGAAGAGGACGCGCTGCGGCTGACTCGGGAGGAGATCGACAAGTGGCACGCCGCTGACACCGGCGACGTGGCGACTGCGCTGCTGCACGTGGCCATCGTCCCGAGGTTCTCGCTGTCGGTCACCGCCGAGACTCTGAAAAATCTTGGGGAACTCTACGATTCGGTACGTGATCGTGGTGTCTACGTACACTCGCATCTCAACGAGAACAACCGGCCCGGAACCGGCGAGGTGGACTCGGTGCTGCAGACCTACCAGGTCGACAGCTACCTGGACACCTACGACGGGAAGTTTCTGCCGGGCTCAGAGGTCGGCGGCAAGAGCCTGCTGGGTCGACGCACCATCCTGGCGCATTGTGTGCACTGCCAGGACGTCGAACTTCAGCGGATGACCGAGACGGGAACCTCGATCTCACATTGCCCGGTCTCGCAACTGTTTCTCGGCTCCGGGACGATGCCGTGGCGCCGCACCGTCGCTTCCGGTGTGAACATCTCAGCCGGAACGGATTTCGGCGGCGGTGACGAATGGCTGATCCCGCGGGTCCTCGGTGATGCGTTCAAGGTCCACATCAGCGAGGCCGACGAGGCGGGAGTCTCGATGCACCCGGCCGAGATGCTCTTCGTCGGCACCCTCGCTGGAGCGCGTGCTCTCGACATGGAAGATCGATTCGGCAACTTCGACGTCGGTAAAGAGGCGGACTTCGTGGTGGTGGACCCGTCGCGCACCCCCGCACTGGCCAACTCGATCGTGCGCGGCGTCCGCTCCTCCGACGTCGACATGGCACGTGATCAGACACTTTTTGCGTTGTTGATGGGGATCCGGGAGTCCTCGATCGTCCAGGTCTACGTCCAGGGTCGTCGCGTCGATGGGTGAGGCGACCGCGGTCACCGTCTTCCATCCGGTCGACGACCCGGCGGGCTTCGGTCGATGGTCGCAGGATCTGTTGGCGTCCGCGCAGGCAGCGGCGGGCCATGTGGCCGGCCGTCTCTCGGTGCACCCCGATGCAGCGTTGGATTGTGCTGTGGCGGTGACCTTTTCCGATGAGCTCCAGCTGCACCGCTGGCTCGACAGTGCGGAGCGGGGCGACGTGCTCGGCGACGGCCGGACCCGGGGTTACTCGACGTGTTCGGCCGACATGATCCTCACCGAGGACGGCCCGCTGTCGGCGGGCGTGGGGCTGTTCCGTCATGCCGTCGCGGCGGGCATGGAGGCCGATTTCGAGGCGATGGAGGTGCGCCTGGCGGTCGCTGCTGCCGACTTCCCCGGGTACGAGGGCACGGTGCTGTTGGCGCCGGACCGGCGCGGCGAATGGATCTCGATGGCGCGGTTCCGAACCAGCGCTCAGCTGTCGGAGTGGATGCACTCGGTCGTCCGGGCCGAGGCGTTGTCGGGATTGCGCTCGACGTTGCGCCGGGAGTTCACCACGGCGTCCAGCACGACTCCGTTCGCCACCACGGTGCGGATCGAGGGCGGCCGCACTCTCATGACGCCGAACTGGAAGTCGGCGATGCTGGTGTTGCTCGTGCTCTACCCGACGGTGATGCTGCTGTCACGGTTCCTCGGACCGGTGATCGCCGATGCGGGTGCAGCACCGTGGCTGGGGCTGTGGATCAGTCAGATCATCAGTGTGGTGGCGATGCAGTGGTGGCTGATGCCGGCGGCGTCGCGGCCGTTCCGGCGCTGGCTGGACCCGCTGGAGGGGAAGGGCTTCCGTATCGGTTTTGTGGGGGCGGCGGCGATCATCGTGTTGTACGCGGTGACCCTCATGGTCTTTGCGACCGTGCACGAGCTGCACTTCTGGGACTACGTGGACTGATTCCGTGTTCAGTGCCGGGCCGGGGGTCATAAGGCCCTAGTTCCTGCGACCCAAAAAAGTTAAAGTTGAGCGGAACAGACTCAACCATGACGACGTTGGTCAAGGGGACAAGCATTCGAAGGGCCGTTCTGCGGCCCACTGCACATGGAAGGGGAGGTGTCGTGGATTCGTTCAATCCGACGACCAAGACCCAAGCGGCGCTGACCTCGGCACTGCAGGCTGCCACAGCGGCGGGGAACCCGCAGATCGCCCCCGCGCATCTGCTGATGGCTTTGCTGACGCAGAACGACGGTATCGCCGCGCCGCTGCTCGAGGCCGTCGGCGTGGAACCCGCGACCGTTCGTTCCGAGACTCAGCGGCTGCTCGACCGGTTGCCCAGTGCGACCGGCTCGGCGTCGCAGCCGCAGCTCGCGCCACAGTCGCTCGCGGCGATCACCGCCGCACAGCACCTCGCCACGGAGATGGACGACGAGTACGTCTCCACCGAGCATCTGCTGGTCGGCCTGGCCACCGGTGACAGTGACACCGCCAAGCTCCTGACCGGCCACGGCGCGTCGCCGCAGGCGTTGCGCGAGGCGTTCACCAAGGTGCGCGGCAGCGCCCGCGTCACCAGCCCGGATCCGGAGGGCACCTATCAGGCGCTGGAGAAGTACTCCACCGACCTGACCGCACGCGCCAAGGAAGGCAAGCTGGACCCGGTCATCGGGCGCGACAACGAGATCCGTCGCGTCGTGCAGGTGCTGAGCCGCCGCACCAAGAACAACCCGGTGCTCATCGGTGAACCCGGTGTGGGCAAGACCGCGATCGTCGAGGGACTGGCGCAGCGCATCATCGCCGGCGACGTGCCCGAGAGCCTGCGGGACAAGACCGTCGTCTCGCTCGACATGGGTTCGATGGTGGCCGGCGCCAAGTACCGCGGCGAGTTCGAGGAACGGCTCAAGGCCGTCCTCGACGACATCAAGAACTCCGCGGGCCAGATCATCACGTTCATCGACGAGCTGCACACCATCGTCGGCGCCGGCGCCACCGGCGAGGGAGCCATGGACGCGGGCAACATGATCAAGCCCATGCTGGCCCGCGGGGAGCTGCGGTTGGTCGGCGCCACCACGCTCGACGAGTACCGCAAGTACATCGAGAAGGACGCCGCGCTGGAACGTCGCTTCCAGCAGGTGCTGGTCGGGGAGCCGTCGGTCGACGACACCGTCGGCATCCTGCGCGGCCTCAAGGACCGCTACGAGGTGCACCACGGCGTCCGGATCACCGACTCGGCGCTGGTGGCCGCGGCCACCCTCTCCGACCGCTACATCACCGCGCGTTTCCTCCCGGACAAGGCCATCGACCTGGTCGACGAGGCCGCCTCGCGGCTGCGGATGGAGATCGACTCCCGCCCGGTGGAGATCGACGAGGTCGAACGCCTGGTCCGGCGCCTGGAGATCGAGGAGATGGCGCTGGCCAAGGAGACAGACGCAGCGTCTGTCGACCGGTTGGAGAAGCTGCGCGCCGAGCTTGCCGATCACAAAGAGAAGCTGGCCGAGCTGACCACCAGGTGGCAGAACGAGAAGGGCGCCATCGACATCGTCCGCGATCTCAAGGAGCAGCTGGACACCCTGCGCGGTGAGGCCGACCGGGCCGAGCGCGACGGCGACCTGGCCAAGGCCGCCGAGCTGCGCTACGGGCGCATCCCCGAGGTCGAGAAAAAGCTCGACGCGGCGTCGCCCGTCGCCGAAGCGCGCGAGAACGTGATGCTCAAGGAAGAGGTCGGACCCGACGACATCGCCGATGTGGTGTCGGCGTGGACCGGTATCCCCGCAGGTCGGATGCTCGAAGGTGAGACCGCGAAGCTGCTGCGGATGGAGGACGAGCTGGGAAAGCGCGTCGTCGGCCAGAACAAGGCCGTGCAGGCTGTCTCCGATGCGGTTCGCCGGAGCCGTGCCGGTGTGGCCGATCCGAACCGTCCGACGGGATCGTTCATGTTCCTCGGACCCACCGGTGTCGGTAAGACCGAGCTGGCCAAGGCTTTGGCCGAGTTCCTGTTCGACGACGAGCGCGCGATGGTGCGCATCGACATGAGCGAGTACGGCGAGAAGCACTCCGTGGCTCGCCTGGTCGGTGCCCCTCCCGGCTACGTGGGCTACGACCAGGGCGGCCAGCTGACCGAGGCGGTGCGGCGGCGTCCGTACACGGTGATCCTGTTCGACGAGATCGAGAAGGCGCACCCGGACGTGTTCGACGTGCTGCTGCAGGTCCTCGACGAGGGCCGGCTCACTGACGGCCAGGGCCGCACGGTGGACTTCCGCAACACCATCCTGATCCTGACCTCCAACCTCGGAGCCGGCGGCTCCGAGGAGCAGGTGATGGCCGCGGTGCGCTCGGCGTTCAAGCCGGAGTTCATCAACCGACTCGATGACGTGATCATCTTCGACGGGCTCAACCCCGAGGAACTGGTGTCCATCGTCGACATCCAGCTCGCGCAGCTGGCCAAGCGGCTCGCTCAGCGCCGCCTCACCCTGGAGGTGTCGCTGCCGGCGAAGAAGTGGCTGGCCGAGCGCGGTTTCGACCCGCTCTACGGTGCGCGGCCACTGCGGCGGTTGCTGCAACAGGCGATCGGCGACCAGCTGGCCAAGTTGTTGCTGGCCGGCGAGGTGCACGACGGTGACGTGGTGCCGGTCAACGTCAGCGCGGATGGCGATTCGCTGGTCTTGGGCTGAGTCCCAATCCCCGCCGGAACGGTATTCCAGCAGGCGTCCACCCGGATTTGACCTGCGGGAATACCGTTCCGCGGGGGTGTGACGGCTGAGATTGCGATTGTGATCCGTTCGAGTTCGGGATTCGTCGCCCAGAGCGGATACTCTTGAGCCAATGGTTCCGCTCTGGTTCACGCTGTCTGCACTCTGCTTCGTGGGTGCGGCCGTGCTGTTGTATGTCGACCTCGACCGACGTCGAGGTCTCGGCCGACGCCGCAAGTCGTGGGCCAAGTCGCACGGCTTCGACTACGAGCACGAGTCCACCGACATCCTCAAGCGCTGGAAGCGTGGGGTGATGTCCACGGTCGGCGACGTCAGCGCCCGCAATGTGGTTCTCGGCCAGATCCGCGGCGAGGCGGTCTTCATCTTCGATCTCGAAGACGTCGCCACGGTCATCGCGCTGCACCGCAAGGTCGGCACCAACGTCGTCGTCGACATGCGTCTCAAGGGCATCAAGGAACCGCGCGAGAGCGACATCTGGCTGCTCGGCGCCATCGGCCCGCGGATGGTGTACTCCACCAACCTCGACGCCGCCCGCCGTGCCTGCGACCGCAGGATGGTCACGTTCGCCCACACCGCGCCCGATTGCGCCGAGATCATGTGGAACGAACAGAACTGGACGCTGGTCAGCATGCCGATCACCAGCACCCGTGCCCAATGGGACGAGGGGCTGCGCACGGTGCGCCAGTTCAACGACCTGCTGCGGGTGCTGCCGCCGCTTCCTTCGGCGTCCGCGGGCCAGCCGGTCGCCCGCCGCAGTGGATCACCGAGCCGCCCGCTCACGCCCTCGCCTGCGGGACGGTCCGAGTTGGCGCCCGGTATGAAAGACCAGCCACCCGGGCGGGCCGACGTCGGTCGTTACGCCACCCGGCCCGAACCCGGCAGGTTCGAGGCCGGTGCGGGCCGGCCCGAGCCGGTTCGTCGCACCCCGCCGCCGGCCCGCAATGGTCGGCAGTCGCCGAACTATCAGCGGTAAGTATCCTCTGGGGATGCCTCGCCACGTCGCTCTGATCACCGGGCCGACGTCCGGTCTGGGTGAAGGGTTCGCCCGCCGCTACGCAGTCGACGGCTACGATCTGGTGCTGGTGGCCCGTGACGTCGCCCGGCTCGACCGTCTCGCCGCGGAACTGCATGACGAGGCGGGCGCGCAGGTGGAGGTGCTTGCCGCCGACCTGTCAGTCGCCGCCGACCGGGAGCGGGTCGCCGAGCGGCTGCGCGCCGGGGTCCGCGTCCTGGTGAACAACGCAGGGTTCGGCACGGCCGGCGAGTTCTGGTCCGCCGATCTCGAGATGCTGCAGCGTCAGCTCGACGTCAACGTCACCGCGGTCATGCAACTCACCCACGCCGCGTTACCGTCGATGCTGGCCGCAGGCGAGGGCACCGTGCTCAACGTGGCCAGCGTGGCCGGGCTGCTGCCCGGGCGCGGCTCCACCTACTCGGCATCCAAGGCTTGGGTCGTCTCGTTCTCCGAGGGGCTGGCCAACGGGCTTACCGGAACCGGGGTGGGGGTGCACGCACTGTGCCCGGGGTTCGTCCACACCGAGTTCCATGCGCGTGCCGACATCGACATGGCTGGCACCCCGTCGTTCCTGTGGCTCGAGGTCGACGACGTGGTCCGGGAGACGATGGCCGACCTGGCCAAGGGCAAGATCGTGATCATTCCCGGCCTGCAATACAAGGCGCTGACCACCGGCGGCCGGATGATCCCCCGAAACGTGGTGCGCGCCTTGACCAAAGTGGTGGGCAAGGGCCGTGACCGAACCTGAGACCACGTGCGGGTAATCGCGATCCTGGTGGCGATCGTTCTCGCCGCCACGTCCTGCTCGGCATCAGCCGACCGAACCGACGTGTACTCCGCCGCAACGGCTTCGATGGGTGAATCACTGGCGATCCTCGGCTGGAACATGTCGGTGGCCAACCTGAGGTTCGACGCCGACTACGTGCTGGTCGACGTGGACGCGTCGCCGTCGCAGGAGAACGGCCAGCATGCCGATCCGCAGGACATCAGGTTCGGACTCTACGGAGCACTGGCGCACCCGATGGAGGCCCCCGGCATCGGCGGCTGCGAGGACGTGACAAGCCTTGACATCCAACCGTTGTCGGCGCCCACGCCGGACCGGCTGACCGGCACCGTGTGCATGGGTCCGTTGCGGGACCAGTCCCAGGTGCGCGGGGTGTACGTCTACTCACCGCGCGACCGCATCGCCGGCACCACGGCGTCCTATCCCGCGGCGTTCCCCGTCGGGGTGATGCCCACCAACGTGAACGACACGGGGCTGACCGTCCGGACGACCAGCTTGGATGCGTTCCGTGCGGACGGAGCGAAACTCGACCCGTCGGCCCTCGGCGATCCGACTGCGTTCACCGGCAACGGTTACATGCTGCTGGGACTCGAGATCAACGGCCTGGCAGCACGTTACCGTGACGATTCGGCGGAGCGCGGCGGACCGATGATGGTGTTGGCCGCCCCGACGCTTCCGGGGAGGGGGCTGAGTCATGCGTGCAGCGTGTACGGCTCCTCGGTGCTCGTGCTGCCCGAGGCGTCGCGGGAGGCGGTGCAGATCCGCGCCTCGCTGTGCACCCAGGGCGAGATCAACGAGGCGCTGCTCTACCCGACGGTGTCGCTGACCGGCACCCATGCGGCGCTGTGGACGGTCGAGCCGAAGGATGACTGACGACCCCGACAGTACTGACGACACTGCCGATCCGGCCGGCCCCACCGAGTGGGGGGAGGGCCGCGGGGTGGGGCCGTGGCAGGGACCGTTTCCCGAGGACGTCAGGTACGACCCGGAGTTGTTGCGGGCCGGGGACACCCGCAATGTGGTCGACCCCTACCGCTACTGGACTCGGGAAGCCATCATCGCCGACATCGACGAGCGGCGGCATCCGCTGCACGTGGCCATCGAGAACTTCGGCAACGACGCCAACATCGGTGCGGTCGTGCGCACCGCGAACGCCTTCGCCGTCGACACCGTGCACATCGTCGGCCGGCGTCGCTGGAACCGGCGAGGGGCCATGGTCACCGACCGCTATCAGCGGTTGCGTCACCACGACACGACCGCCGAGCTGCTGGAATTCGCCTCGCAGGCCGGGCTGACCGTGGTGGCGGTCGACAACATCCCCGGGGCCTCACGCCTCGAGGATGTCACCCTGCCGCGGGATTGCCTGCTGATCTTCGGGCAGGAGGGTCCGGGCATCACCGCCGATGCCAAGGCCGGCGCCGGTGCAGTGGTTTCGATCGCCCAGTTCGGTTCCACGCGCAGCATCAACGCCGCCGTCGCCGCGGGGATCACCATGCACGCCTGGATCCGCGAGCACGCGGACCTCGACCGGGCCTGGTGAGCCGTCGCGTGGCCGCAGCAGCAGCCAGACTGCGACCGCGGCGGTGAGCAGCAGCGCCGCGCCGACACCGGAGGCGATGGCCAGGCCGTCGGTGAACGCGGTCTTGGCGGCCGTGAGCAGACCCGTCGCCTGATCGGCCGGCAACCCGTCGGCCGCGCGCAGGGCGCCGGGCAGTGAATCCCGGGCGGCGGTGGCGACGTCGGCCGGGACGCTCGGCGCGATCACGACGGTGCGGTAGACGGCGGTGACGATGGACCCCAGCGTCGCGATGCCCAGTGCCATGCCGAGTTCGTAGGCGGTCTCGGAGACCGCCGCCGCCGAGCCGGCCCGTTCCCTGGGCACGCTGGCCAGGATGACGTCGCTGGCGACGGTGAAGGCCAGACCGAGCCCGACGCCGACGACGAACAGCGCGATGCCGAGCGGCAGGTACGGCGTGACCGGTGTGAACAGCTTCAGCGACGCCATCAGCGCGGCCATCGCCACACCGACGAGCGCCAGCCCCGTGGTCAGTACCAGGCGGTGCGACACGTACCGCACGGCCACCCCGGCGAGCACGCCGAACACGGTCGCGGTCACCGCGGCGGGCAGTTCCGCCAGGCCGGCCTTCAGCGGCCCGTACCCCTGCACCAGCTGGAAATACTGCGACAGGAAGAACACCAGCCCGGAAAGGCCGAGCACCGAGAGCAGGTTGGCGGACACCACCCCGGAGAACACCGGGTTGCGGAACAGCCGGACATCGATCAGCGGCACCGGCAGACGCAACTGGCGCCGGACGAACAGCGTCAGCGCTGTGGCGCCGACAACGGCCGCGAGGACGGCGTCGATGCGCACGCCGTGCGAGATGGCGGCGAAGCCCTCCTTGATGCCGTAGACCACACCGAGCATGCCGACCATGGACAGCACCACGCTGGGGACGTCCCACGGTCCGGGTTCGGGGTAGCGGTGTTCGGGCAGCAGCACGACGCCGCCGACGACGAGCACCAGCATCACCGGGATGTTGATCAGGAACACCGATCCCCACCAGAAGTGCTCGAGCAGCACGCCGCCGACCACCGGGCCCAACGCAGCGCCTGCGGAAAAGGCCGATGCCCACACGCCGACGGCAATGCTGCGCTCCCGCTGGTCGGGGAAGAGCCCGCGGATCAATGCGAGGGTGGCGGGTGCCAGGGTGGCGCCCGCCATGCCCAGCAGCGCCCGCATCAGGATCAGCATCTCCGGGGTCGACGCGTACGCCGTGGCCACCGAGACGATCGCGAATGCTGTTGCGCCCCAGAGCAACAGCTTTTTGTGTCCGATGCGGTCCCCGAGGCTGCCCATGGTGATCAGCAACGCGGCCAGCACGAACGAGTAGAGGTCCCCGATCCACAAAGTCTGGGTGCCGGTGGCGCCGAGGTCGGCGCTGATGAACGGCGTCGCCAACGCGAGAACCGTTCCGTCGACGCCTATGAGCAGCACCGCCATGGTGAGGATGCCGAGAGCGAACCAGCGGCGGTTCATGAGGCCTGTACTCCGTGCAGTAGTAGGTCGGTGATGAGTCGGTCGAAGTCACGGCCGGCGACGCGTCCCGCGCGCACCGCCCAGGCGGTGCCCTCCACCAGGCTGTAGAACGCCTCGGTGAGCCACGCCGCGGTCAGGTCGGGGCGGAAGTCTCCGTCGCGCTGTCCGCGCTCGAACAACGACGTGATCTCGGTGTCGATCTCCTGCCAGACGTCCAGGGTGTGGTCCAGGTCGAGTTCCTGGCTCTGGCTGTACAAAAGGGCCAGGTACGGCGACACCGACCGGCACGCCGAGACGAGTCGGCGCAGCGCCTCGGGGGCCGGACCGTCGTGCAGGCGGGCAGTGCTCAGCACGTCGCGCATCTCGGCGATGGCAAGCTCTTCGAGCGCCTCCATCAAGGCGGCCTTACCGGCGAAGTGCCGGTGCAGGGTCGCCCGGCTCACGCCGACGGCGGTGGCGATTTCGTCTTGCGTTGCGTTCGGGCGACGACCGAGGAAGTCCGCCGCAGCGCGCAGCAACTCCTCACGCGTCGATGACATGCAACAACTATAGCTCGTTTGAGACAAAACTGTCTCATACCCATTTGCCGGTAGTTGAGGCAGGATCAACCCCATGGATCAGCTGTGGGCCAACCGCGCCGCCAGTGCGGAAGCGGCGATCGCGAAGCGGCACCTCAAGAAGCTGTGGGGCCTGCCGGGCACACAACTCGGCGTCGTCGCCTGGCCGGCCACCGGTCAGCACCGGCGGTTCGGCACCTGGCACTACTGGTGGCAGGCCCACCTACTGGACAACCTCGTCGACGCCCAGGTGCGCGACCCCGACCCCGAGCGCTTGAAGTCGATCACCCGGCAGACCCGCGGCCAACGGCTGCGCAACCTCGGCTCCTGGGTCAACAACTACTACGACGACATGGCCTGGCTGGCGCTCGCACTCGAGCGGGCGGGTCGCCTGACCGGAGCGGGTCGGCCCAAGGCCCTCGAGAAGCTCGCCGACCAGTTCCTCGGCGCCTGGGTGCCCGAGGACGGCGGCGGGATTCCCTGGCGCAAGCAGGACCAGTTCTTCAACGCCCCAGCCAACGGGCCTGCCGGAATCTTTCTGGCCCGCTACGAGGGCCGGTTGCGGCGCGCGCAGCAGATGGCCGATTGGATCGACGAGACGCTGATCGACCCGGAGACTCATCTGGTGTTCGACGGCATCAAGTCCGGCTCGCTGGTGCGTGCGCAGTACACGTACTGCCAGGGTGTGGTGCTCGGGCTGGAAACCGAACTCGCCGCGCGCACCGAGGACACCCGCCACGCCGAACGGGTGCACCGGCTGGTCGCGGCGGTCGCCGAGCACATGGCCCCCGAAGGGGTGATCAAGGCCGGCGGCGGAGGCGACGGCGGGCTGTTCAACGGGATCCTGGCACGCTATCTGGCGCTGGTGGCGACCACGCTGCCCCGTCGCACGGACGGGGACGAGAAAGCCTGTCAGGCAGCGCGTTCAGTGGTTCTCACGTCGGCCCGGGCGGCGTGGGACAATCGCCAGACGGTCGAGGGGCTCCCGTTGTTCGGTGCGTTCTGGGATCGCGCCGCCGAGATGCCGACGGCCGGCACCAAGGACGCCGAGTTCGCGCAAAATGTTGATGGCGCCATCAACTCGTCGGCGATCCCGGAGCGCGATCTTTCCGTGCAGCTTTCGGGATGGATGCTGATGGAGGCCGCCCACGGACTCGATGCGCAGGAGGCCGACCCGGAGATCGCCGTCGGTGAGTGAACTGCCGGCCCAGCGGGGGTTCCCGCTGCTTCCTGCACGGCTCAACCGCGGCAGCAAGGCCACCAAGACGACGGACAACACCGCCGCGGCGCTGTTGCTCGCGTTCACCGTCTTGGCCATCCTGTGGGCCAATTCACGTTGGGCGCAGAGCTATTCAGATTTTCTCGACACCCCCTGGGTCTCGCGGTCGGTGCCCACCATTTCGAGATGACGGTCAAACACCTCGTCAACGACGGGCTGATGACCTTCTTCTTCTTCTTCTTCTTCATCGTCGGCCTGGAGGTGACCCGCGAGTTCACCATCGGTGAGCTGACCGACCGGTCCCGGGCCGCGGTGCCGGTGGTCGCCGCGGCGGCGGGCCTGGTGATCCCGGCGGCGGTGTTCCTGCTGTTCAACCCGTCCGGTGAGGACGCGCACGCATGGGGCGTGGTGATCTCCACCGATACCGCGTTCCTGGTCGGCGCACTGGCCATCGTCAAACCGAAGTTCCCTGCCCGGGGGCGGATCTTCTTGTTCACCCTCGCCGTGGTGGATGACGTCGGAGCGCTGGGCGCGATCGCGCTGTTCTACTCCGACAGCATCCAGGTCGGTCCGCTGATCGTTTCGGTGACGCTGCTCGTCGCACTGGCCTTGGTGCGCTTTCTGCCGCCGGGGGTGCGCGGGCCCGCATACGCGGTCTCGGGTGTCGCGCTGTGGATCGCCCTGTATCTGGCAGCATCCACCCGACGCTGGCCGGAGTTGCGGTGGCGCTGCTGATCCCGGTGTTCACGCCCGAACGAGGTCCGGTCGAGCGGGCCGTCCACCAGATCCGGGCGTTCCGTCAGTCTCCGAACTCCCAATATGCCCGCGCGGCCAGCCGCTCTCTGCGGGAGTCGATCTCGATCAACGAGAGGCTGCAGACGAGCGTCGGGCCGGCGGTCGCCTTTGTGGTTCTGCCGCTGTTCGCGTTGGTCAACGCCGGCGTGCGGCTGGATGAACAGAGCCTGTCGACGGCGCTTCGGTCTCCGTTGACGTGGGGGATCGTCGCCGGTCTGGTGATCGGGAAGTTCGTCGGCATCACCGGAGCCACCTGGTTCATGCGACGCACCCGGTTGGGCGAGCTCGCCCCCGGGCTCACGCTGCGCCGCATCGCGGGCGTGCAGCGCTGTCCGGCATCGGCTTCACGATCTCGCTGTTCATCGTCGACATCGCGATCCCGGAACCCGCCCGCCAGGATCAGGCACGCATCGGTGTGCTGGCGGCGTCGTTGATCGCGTTCGGGCTGGGGTGGACGATCTTCCGGGTCACCGACTGGCTGAGTCCGCCCGAACCTGTCGGGCTCAAGCTGCTCCGGCCGGTGGACCCGGAACGCGACCACATCCGCGGCA
>NZ_JBAUJB010000091.1:0-6737 GCF_049683355.1 Mycobacterium sp. | reverse complement strand
CGGCTCCACCATCAACGCGGCGTCGGGCACCGGGACTTCCACAGCGACCGGTTCGGCTTCGGCGGGTGCCGGCGGCGGTGCGGCCGGCTCCGGGGCTGCCTCGGCGACCTCCGGCGACTTGGTCGGCACGGGGGCGGTGGCCTCGCGCACCTGTTGCTCCGAGCGCGCCATCCGCGGCGCCTCGTCGTCGGGTGTCAGGGTCATCCCCAGCGCCGCCGACAACGACACCACGAACGTCACGACCGCGGCGGCCAGCACCGAGGCGAGCATCGCCGCCGGCGACAGGTGCCGCCGGGCCGGTGCATCCCGGGCATCCAGGATCGACACCGCCGCCGCAGACGCCAGCGCCGCTCCCCTGGCCAGCGCCAGGTCGGCCTCGTCGGCGGAGATGACCGGCGCGTGCGTGCTCTGCTCGAGTGCGGACACCACGCCGTCGACATCACCGGACCCGACCACGAACATGGCATCGGGAACCAGTCCGTCGACGTCACCGAGCGCTGCGGCGTCGACCCGGTCGGCCGTCACCCCGTCCGGCGTGACCGAGGCGACGACGGCTTGGTTCCCGTTGCCGGGTTCCACGACGCACACCACCACCCGGTCGTATCCCGCAATGTCGGCGATGCCGCAGGTCAAAGCCTCCGCAGCCTCCAGGTCGGAGACCGCGATGACGTTCTGGGCCGCACGGTCGGTCAACGCCTGCCACACCGCGCTGGCGGTGGCCTCCGCGGCACCGGTCCAGGTGATGCCGATGGCGTGCACCGGCCGCGCCGCGGCCTTGTCGAACAACGCGTCGAGCAGCGAGTCAGCGTCGAAGGTCTCGTCGGCGGCGACGGGCAGCGACCCCCGGTCAAGGGTGGCGCCCTCGCCCGTCGTGCCTTCGACGAGCACCCAGCGAACCGATGAAGACGTCATCGACAAACCGAGCACGAGGTTCATGGAGCCCCCGATCTGTTTGCGATCAACCGACGACTTTACCGCTTCCCGGATACGGCGGTGAGCCGATGGTCCGAACCTCACGGCCGAGGCGGCCGAATTCGGACGGAGAGCTGCCGGTGAGCCGGGTGAACGCGGTGGTGAACGCGCTGGCGGAGTGATATCCGACGCGGCCGGCGACCTGCGCGGTGGACAGGTGTTCGGTCCGGAGCAGCTCCTTGGCGAGCGCGATCCGCCACTGTTGGAGGTACTGCATCGGCGGCACCCCGATGGTGGCGGTGACCCGCTGGGCGAACACCGCCCCGGACACCGCGGCGGTGCGCGCGAGGTGCTCGACGGTCCACCCGCGGGTGATGTCGGCATGCAGTGCCCGCAGTGCCGGCGCCAGCACGGGATCCGCCAGCCCCGCGATCAGCCCCCGCTGCCCACTGCCCAGCGACACCGGGTGCACGCGCATGGCCTCGATCAACAGCACCTCGACCAGGCGCTGCAGGATCACGTCCCGGCAGGCAGCAGAGGTGTTCGCCTCGTCGGCGATGAGCTCGACGACCCGGCTCAGCCGCGCCGATCCCGGCTCGTCATGGCGGACGAGGACCACCCGCGGCAGCAGCGAGACCAGCAGCGGCGCGTTGGCGGGATCGAACCGGAAGTAGCCACCCAGCATCCGCATCGTCTCCGGCGCGGTGGCGCACCCGTGCCGGGTGTGCCGGCAGTGGTCGAGTCCGGCGAAGGTGGGCGCCACCGCACCGCCGTCGCCGAGGGTGAAGCCGGGCGTCTCCGGGAACAGCAGAAAGTCACCCTGCGATAGCGCGACGGGGTCGAGCCCGTCCGGTTCGAGCACGCACGAGCCCTGCAGCATCAGGCAGAACGCGGGGTCGCCGTAGCGGGGCTTGCGCACGCTCCAGCCCCCTGCCCCGGTGACGATCTTGGACAGCACGGCCTCTGGGTGCAGCAGCGACATCAGCGCATCCATCGGACCGGCGTCGGGCGTCCCCACACGGCAACGCTAGCCGAACAGCGACTCCTGGTTCGGCTGCGCGAGGGCCACTGCATCCGCGCCTGCGGGGAACCGGAGGCGCTCCGAGTCATCAGTGGCTGCGTGGAACACGACGTCGGCGACGTCCTGCGGTGTGGTCAACGCCGCCGGTTGGGCGAACGAGTTCATGATGGGCTCGGCGAAGGGTTGGTACTGCGGCGGTATCAGCCCGGCCATCCGCTCGAAACCGTTGCTGGCGAAGGCCGTCGACGGACCGTAGCCCGGCTCGACGAGCTTGACCCGGACATCGAAGTAACCGAGTTCGAGCGACAGCGACGCGGTGAACCCTTCGACCGCCATCTTGCTGGCGGTGTAGACCGCCGCCAACGGCATCGGGGTGAGTGTCACGCTGGAGGTGACATTGACGATGGTGCCCGAGCGCCGCGCACACATCTGGGGCACCACGGCCTGCGTCATGGCGATGGTGCCGAAGGTGTTGGTCTCGAACAGTTCTCGGGTCGAATCCAGCGGTGTGGCCTCGAAGGCGCCGACAAGTCCGATACCGGCGTTGTTGACGAGCACGTCGACCGGCCCAACGTCGCGGACCGCGTCTGCGATCGGTTCGCGATCGTCTGGCGGCGCGGAGGCTATCCGGCGTGCAGGTGCGGGCGATCCGGATGCTCGGCGTGCCACTGGCGTTCGACGCGCTTGACCCGCTGGTGCTCCAACGTGATCAGCAGTGCGCCTGCGGTGACGAGCGCCCCGGCGATCAGGCCGAGGATCAACGACAGATCGCGGCTTCCGTATGCGGTCGCGGCGACGGTGCCGGCGATCAGCACGGTGCCGACGCCGATGAGGATCAACCCGGGCAACCAGAGCGTGTCGATGAACGATTCACCGGCATGCGGTTGATACGTGCGGGCGTGGTCTACCGGATCCCGGTGCGCGCCTTTCATCGCATCCCCTTTCCTGGAGAGATGCCTCCAGGTTACGCCTGTTGTGAAGTTGATCACAGTGACGAAGAGGTGACGGCTCACGCCTCCCAGGCGAGGATGCGCTGGGCGAGTTCGGGCCCGCAGTCCTCCTGCACGAAATGGCTGCCGTGTAGCCGGGCATGCGGTTGACCCCCGGCGCCCGGCACATGCTGGATCAGCGGCTGGTCGGCACGGCCCAGGATCGGATCTTTGGCACCGAACAGCGTCAGCAGCGGCTTGTCCCAGCGGCCCAGCACCTCCCAGGCAGCGCGGTTGGCCGGCACCGCGGGATCGTCGGGCGAGGTGGGCACCAGTTGCGGGAAGGCGCGCGCCCCGGCCTGGTAACGCTTGTCGGGGAACGGCGCGTCGTAACCCGCGCGGACCGCGGCGGGCACCTTGGTGACCGTCCCGACGCCGACGAGGCGGCCCGCGGGCAGCTTCGGCGAGTACTTCGCGAACGCCCGCCAGATCCGGAACGCCGGGGGCACCGGCCTGTCGGCGGTCGGCAGGAACCCGTTGGCCACCACCACCCGCGCGAACCGGGTGCCGTGCTCGGCGACGATCCGCAACCCGATCAGCGAGCCCCAGTCCTGCACCACGACGGTGACACCGGTCAGGTCCAACGCCTCGAACCACGACGTCACCCACTGCACGTGCCGCAGGTAGGTGTAGTCGTCGATGTGACCGGGCTTGTCGGAACGGCCGAACCCGATCAGGTCGGGTGCGAGCACCCGGTAGCCCGCCTCGACCAGCGGCGGGATCATCGTCCGGTACAGGTAGCTCCAGGTCGGCTCGCCGTGCAGCAGCACGATGGGGGTGCCGTCTCGGGGGCCTTCGTCGGCGTAGTGCATCCGCAGCGCCGGGGTGTCGGTGGCGGCGACGTCGACGTAGTGCGGCTCGAACGGGTAGCCGGCCAGATCGACGAAGCGGTCTTCGGGGGTGCGCAGAACCTTCATCAAGCACCGACGCTAGCGCGTCACGGGAGTGTGGTCGTCGGTTTGACGTGTGCCGGTGACGTGTTCGCGCCGTCCACGACGCCATGGCAAACACCGGTTTGGGTAGCCTTTCGCATGGCGGGTACCTGGTGGTCGAAGCCGCGATGAAAGGTTGGGTGTCGTTCGATGGGTTCAGCCGACCGGCTCGAACGCTGGGAGTCGCGCAGCGAGTGGGTGCTGGCCGCGGTGGCGGTCGTCTTCCTCGCCGTGTACTCGGTCCAGGTGCTCACCACCCCCGACCGCGGGGTGACGAACCTGCTCAACGGGGTGATGTCGCTGCTGTACCTGGTGTTCGTCGTCGACTACGTCGTCCGGCTGACCCTGGCACCGCAGCGGGTTCGCTGGTTCTTGCGGCACCTGCTCGACCTGGCCATCGTGGTACTGCCGTTCCTGCGACCGCTCCGGCTGCTGCGACTGGTGGTGCTGGTCAAGGTGCTGCACCGGGCGGGGGGCGACGCCATCCGCGGCCGGGTCGCCGCCTACACCGCCGGCAGCGCGGTCCTGCTGGTCTACGTCGCCTCGCTGGCGATGCTGGAGACCGAACGCAACGCCCCGGACTCCACGATCACCAACTTCGGTACCGCGGTCTGGTGGTCGATCACCACCGTCACCACCGTCGGCTACGGCGACACCTACCCCGTGACCGGAGCCGGTCGGGTGATCGCCGTGTTGCTGATGATCGGCGGCATCAGCCTCATCGGTGTCATCACCGCGACGGTGGCCTCGTGGATCGTGGAACGGGTGTCCGAGGAGGACACCGCGAGCCGTGCAGCCACCGCCGCCCAGATCGACGACCTGCGCGACGAGATCCGGCAACTGTCGGCTCAGCTCAGTGACCGTGAGTCGGCCCGCGAAGAGTCGTGGTCGTCTCGCTGACTCGGCCCGTCACCCGCTGTCGCTGCGGCTGCGAGCGATCCGCCTGACCCGAGGCGGGATCCGGGCCGGGGCCGCCCGCCCGGCGATCAGGGTGGCGACGGGTCCGATGAACGCCAGGACGAACACGTACGGCATCGCGATGGACTCGATCATCGGGATCGAGGCGCCGACGAGGGCGATGATCACCAGCGAGAACTCGCCCCGCACGATCAGCGCGGTGCCCGCCCGCCACTGAGCCCGCCGGGCCACACCCTCACGGCGCGCGGCGTACATGCCGGAGGCGACCTTGGTCACCGCGGTTACCACTGCCAGCAGCACCGCCGCCGGCAACATCGGGATCATCGAGGCAGGCACCACCTCCAGCCCGATCGCGACGAAGAAGATCGCGGCGAACAGGTCACGCAGCGGGCTGAGCACTTCGCGGGCGCGTTCGGCCGACTCCCCGGTGAGCGTCAGACCCACCAGGAACGCGCCCACCGCGGCGGAGACGTGGACGTATTCGGCCAGGCCCGCGACCACCAGCGCCACCCCGAGCACCCGCAGCAGCAGCAGCTCCGAGTCCGGAGGAGCCATCAGCCGCGCCACCACATGACCCCAGCGATACGACCCGAGGAAGGCCAGCGCCAGCGCCACCATGGCGATCGCCATCCCGACCACGGCCTGCCACCACTCGCCGCCCGCGGCCAGCACGGCCAGCAACGGCAGGTAGGCGGCCATCGCAAAATCCTCCAGAACGAGCACCGCCAGCACCGCCGGGGTCTCCCGGTTACCCAGCCGCCGCAGGTCGGTCAGCAGTCGCGACACCACGCCCGACGAGGAGATGTAGGTGATCCCCGCCATCGCCAGGATCCCGACGAAGTCGAAGCCCAACAGCCATCCGGCGATCGCGCCGGGGGTGGCGTTGAACGCCAGATCCACCCACGCCGACGGCAGGTGCTTGCGCAGGCTCGCGGCGAACTCGCTGACCGAGAACTCCAGGCCCAGCGTGAGCAGGAGCAGGACGACGCCGACGGTGGCGCCGGTCTGGATGAACTCCACCACCGAGGAGTCCAGCGGCAGGCCGCCGTCGTGCAGTGCCAGTCCTGCCAGCAGATACAGCGGGATCGGGGACAGCGATACCCGCCGTGCCAGTGCGCCCAGAACCGTCAGAACGACCAGCAACAGGCCGATCTCGACCAGGAACGCAACCGAACCATGCACCTGCTCAGCCCTTGTCGAAGATGTGCTCGACCTGGGTGATGCCGTCGGCGGTTCCGATGACGACCAGGACGTCCCCGGCGCGCAACACGTCGGTGGGTCCGGGTGACGGCAGCACCTCCTCGTCGCGCACGATCGCGACGATCGACGATCCTGTCCGGGTGCGAACCCGGGCGTCACCGAGGGGACGTTCGGCGTAGGGACTACCCGGTTCCACCGACACCTGGCCGGCATCGAGGCCGGGAACCTCGTGGGTCAGGTCGGCGAACCGTTCGGCGATGCGGGGGGCACCCAGGATCTGCGCCAGCGCCTCGGCTTCCTCCACGCTGAGGTGGAACAGCGGCTGGGCGACGTCGGGGTCCTCGGCCGCGTACAGCACCACCTCGAAGTCTCCGGCCCGTTTGGCGACCACCCCGATGCGGTCACCGTCGGAGTTGTCGAACTCGTAGCGCAGCCCCACGCCGGGCAACAGCACCTCGTTGACGTCCATGCCCCAATCTTGGCCGATCCGACTCCGCCTGCGACTCGCGGGCGTCGTTCATACTGTGCCGATGACGGGCGCGGACGCCGAACGGTTGTCCGAGGACGACGCGCGCATCCTGGGCCTGGAGTCAGATGCCATCACCGGCCACACCCTCAAGCTGATGGTGCTCGAACCGGGCGGGCCACCGCTGGACCTGAACCGGTTGCGCCGCACCGTCTCCGGTCGGCTGGCCGGGCAACCGCGCGCCACCCAGCGGGTGGTCGACGACGGTGACGGGCCCCGGTGGGCCCACGACCCCGACT
>NZ_JBAUJB010000090.1:0-14899 GCF_049683355.1 Mycobacterium sp. | reverse complement strand
CGTAGGTCTCCTGCAGCGCTTTCGGCGTGCGGTCACCGACCACCGCGGTGTAGTACTCGAGTGCGTCGTCGATGCTGTCGTCGGTACCCGCGCGCAGCAGAACCGGGTTGCAGGGAAACCACATCCCACCCCCGCCCGAGTACGCGGTGGTACCGCCGAACTTGTCGGTGGCCTCGATCAGGATGACGTCGAGACCCTCCCGCGCGGCGGTGTACGCGCCGGTGACCCCGCCCGCGCCGGACCCGGCGACCAGCACATCGGTCGTCTCGTCCCATTCATTCATGCATGGACTTTCCTTCCGTGCGTGCCGAATTCCGCATCCAGGGCCCGCCGGTCGGCGTCGGTCATCCGGCTGTAGAGCGGACGGCCCCGGCCCGCCCAGCGGTACACGGGCTCTTCGGTGTGCCAGCGTTGCGCCTGCAGATCCCGTTTGAGCACCTTGTTGGAGCCGGTGGCGGGCAAGTTGCCCGACAGCCGGATGAACCGTGGGGTTCCCTTGGCTCCCAGATCATGCTGGGCAGCCAGGAACGCCGTGAAGCCGTCGACGTCGAACGTCTCGGGATCGGCGACCTCGACGGCAGCCATCACCTGATCACCCGAGCGGGGGTCGGGTACGCCGTAGACCCCAGCGGTGATCACGTCGGGATGACGCCGGATGACGCGTTCGATGTTGAGTGCGGAGATGTTCTCGCCGTCCACCCGGATCCAGTCACCGCGCCGGCCGGCGAAGTACAGGAACCCGGCATCGTCGACGTACCCGAGATCGCCGGACCAGTACCAGCCGTTCCGGACCCGTTCGGCATCCGCGGCGTCGTTGCGGTAGTAGCCCTCGAAATCCCGCGCGCCGCGCTGGTCGACGATCTCGCCGATGGCCTCGTCGGGGTTGAGTACCTTGCCGTGGACATCGAGAATCGCTGCCGGACAACGGTTCAACGAGTCCGGGTCGACGATGACGACCGCGGGGTGCGCCGGTCGGCCGAGCGCCCCGGCGGGTGCGGCGGGGTCGGGTGCGGCCACTGCGCCGCCCTCGCTGGAACCGTATCCCTCGAAGAGTTCGGCGGCGAACCGGCGGCGGAACTCGTCCTGGTCCTCCGGTGAGGCCTCGGTGCCGAACCCCCGCACCAACGTGTTGTCGGCGTCGTCCGCCCGCTGCGGCGTCGCCAACAGGTAGGCCAGTGCCTTTCCGACGTAGGTGAAGAACGTCGCACCGAAGAACCGGACGTCGGGCAGGAATCCGGCGGCGCTGAACTTCGGTGTCAGGCACACGGTCGCGCCGTTGGCCAGTGCCGGCGCCCACAGCGCCATGATCGCGTTGCCGTGGAACAGGGGCATGCAGCAGTAGTCGACGTCACCGCGGTGGTGGCCGTACTTGTCGGTCGCGGCGTAGCCGATCCGAGCCAGCCGGCCCTGGCTGCACTTCACGGCCTTGGACACGCCGGTGGTGCCCGAAGTGAACAGCAGCAGCAGCAATGACCGCCCGTCGACGCCCGCCGCGACCGAGGGTGGATTCCGGTGCTGTTCGAGGCGTTGCGGGTACCCGGGATCGTCGACGAGCAGGAACCGGGATGGGGCCAGTCCGTGGTCGAGCTCCCGTAGCCGGTCCATGCCGGGTGCGTCGGTGACGATCACCTGGCAGTCCGCGTGCCGGATGTCGGCGGCCAGCTCGCCGGCGCCGCGGGTGGGATTGAGCCCGACGACGGTCGCGCCCGCCAGTGAGGCCGCCCCGAGCCAGAACACGAAGTCGGGGACGTTGTCGAGCAGCACACCGATGTGAAACGGTGCGGCACCGAAGTTCTGCTCGCGCAGCTCGAGAGCCAGGCCGGCACGCGCCGCCGATTCCCAGACCGCCTCGTCCCAGCTCCAGTCGCGATCCCGGGTTCTCAGACCCGGGTGCGGGTCGCCGAGTCGGTCGAGCAGCATCGTGGCCACGTCGTCACGGCGGGCGGACGTCACGGCCGCTTGATGCGGTAGACGGGGTCCGGGCATTCGGTGCCTTCTGTACTGAGTTGTCTTTTGACGACCTTGAAGGTCTCGGTGCGGGGCAGCGTGGTCCCGAGCCGTACGAACGCGGGCCACTGCTTGGGGCCGAGATCGTCCTGCCGGCACAGGAACCGGGTGAACTCGCCGGGATCGAAGTGCACGTCATCGGGCAACACCAGGGCAGCCATCACCTGATCACCCACCGCGGGATCGGGGATCGGGTACACCGCGGCCTCGGTGACGCCGGGGTAGCGCGACAGGATCCGCTCGATCGGCGCGGTGCCGAGGTTCTCGCCGTCGACGCGCATCCAATCGCCCAGCCGCCCCGCGAAGTAGGCGAACCCGCGCGTGTCGCGGTAGGCCAGGTCACCGCTGTGATACACCCCGCCGCGCATCCGTTCGGCCTCGGCGGCGGGATCCTTGTAGTAGCCCCGGAACTGGCCGGGTCCTTCGGTGTTCACCAGCTCACCGATGACCCCGGGTGCACACTCGGCGCCGGTGTCGACGTCGACGATCGTCACCCCGCCGACCAGCGGACCCAGGGCACCGTCAGGGGTGTCGGGGGTGCGGGCGATGGAGACCCCGCCCTCGCTGGACCCGAAGCCGTCGACGACCTGCACCCCGAACCGCCGCGCGAACCCGGTCAGGTCCCGCGGCGCACCCTCGTTGCCGTAGGCCACTTTCAGCGGGTTCTCGGCATCGTCGGGACGCTCGGGGGTGGCCAGGATGTACGACAGCGGTTTGCCGACATAGTTGGCGTACGTCGCGCCGAAGCGCCTGACGTCGGGAATGAATAGCGATGCGGAGAACTTGCGACGCAATGCGATCGACGCCCCCGCAGCCACGGCCGGCGCCCACCCCGCCATGATCGCGTTGGAGTGGAACAGCGGCATCGACAGATAACACGTGTCGGCGGGACCGAGCCCGAACCGCTGCGAGAGCATGGCGCCGGGGAACGCCACCTTCTCGTGGGTACAGCGCACGGCCTTCGGATCGCCACTGGTGCCGGAGGTGAAGATCAACATGAACAGGTCGTCGGGATCGGCGGAACGGAAGTCGACCGGAGTGCCCTCGAACGAACCGAGCTCTTCGGCGAAATCCTGTGATTCGACGTCGACAGCGGTGACGGCGTCGACTGGCTCGTCGGTCAGCACGAGCTGACAGTCGGCGTGGTCGATGTCGCGCTGCAGCGCCGCGCCCCGACGCGTCGGGTTCAGCCCGACCGGCACGATCCCGGACAGCGCGGCGGCCACCAGCACCGTGCAGAAGAACGGGGTGTTGCCCAGCAGCACGCCGACGTGCGGCGGCTGGGCGGGGTCCAGCCGGGTGCGCAGCACGCCGGCCAGCGCGGCGGCATCTCGGATGTGGTTGCGCCAGCTGACAAACGACACCGACGACTCCTCGGCGCCGTCGCCGTCGACCGAGAACACCCCACGATCGTCGACCTCGGCCAGCGGCCCCAACAGATCCGGGACGGTCGGTGCGAGGGAGGTGGCCACCGGACAGAGGCGGATCAGGCCGGTGTGTCGGCCAGTTCGCGACCGATCGCCAGCAGGGCACCGGTCGCGCCGCCCACTGCGAACTCGGACTGCTTGGCGGCCAGGAAGTACCGGTGCACCGGATGGTCGGTGTCGATGCCCACGCCTCCGTGGACGTGGACCGTCGTGTGGGCAACCCGGTGGCCGGCCTCGGCCGCCCAGAACGCCGCGGAGCGGACATCGATGTCGGCGGGCAGGTCCTCGGACAACCGCCACGCCGCCTGGGTCAGCGTCAACCGCAGGCCTTTGATGTCGATGTAGCCGTCGGCCAGGCGCGAGGACACCGCCTGGAAGCTGCCGATCGGCCTGTCGAACTGTTCGCGTTCGCGCGCGTACAGCGCGGTGAGCTCGAGCGCCCAGTCCAGCACGCCCAACTGGAAGGCCGACAGACCCAGCAGCTGACGGGTTTCCAGCCAGCCGACCACCGCCGCGCCGTCGGACCCGACGGCGCGCTGCTCGTCGACCTCGACGTCACGCAGTTCGAGATGCCCGACGCAGCCGTGTCCGGTGGTGCTCAACGACGTGGCGGTGACGCCAGGATCGTCCGCGGCGATCACGAAGACCAGCGTCCCCGAGTCGGTCTCGGCGGGAACCAGGAACGCGTCTGCCACCGGTCCGTAGGGCACCAGGGTGCGGGTGCCGGTTAAGCGGTAGCCGCCCTCGCGGGCCTGAGTACGGACCGGGCCGTCGCCCATCTCGCCGGCCAGCGCCACGGTGAGGATCTTCTGACCGGTGACGGCGGGCACCGCCCACTGCTGCTGCAGCTCGTCGGAACCGAAGGTCGCCAGTGCGCCCGCGGCCACGACGACCGACTCCAGGTACGGCACCGCGGCGAGTTGCCTGCCGAGGGCCTCGAGCACGGCCGCCTGCTCCAGTACGCCGAATCCTCCACCGCCCAACGATTCCGGGGATGCGGCCGACAGCACATCGGCGTCGACGAGCTTGGACCACAGCGCTGTGTCGAAGCGGTGTTCGGCGCCGTCGAGCTCACGCTGATGTTCAGGCGTGCACACCGCCTCGGTGATGGTGCGGACCAGCCCGGAGAGATCCTCTACCGCTTCTGGTTTCGAAAAGTCCATGCGAAATCTCCTAGTGCCGTTAGCGATTGACCCGGGGCAGGCCGAGAGCGACCATGCCGATGATGTCCCGCTGGATCTCGTTGGTGCCGCCGCCGAAGGTGAGGATCAGGCAGGACCGGTGCATACGTTCCACGCGGCCGCGCAACAGCGCGCCGGGCGAATCGGTGCGCAGCGTCGCCGCGGTGCCCAGCACCTCCATCAGCAGCCGATAGGCCTCGGTGGCCAACTCGGTGCCGTACACCTTCGCCGCCGAGGCGTCCGCCGGGGACGGTGCGGCGTCGCTGGACGCGAGCTCCCAGTTGATCAGCTTGAGCACCTCGGCCTTGGCGTGCACGCGGGCCAGGTTGAGCTGGACCCACTGCGAGTCGATGTGGCGCCTGCCGTGGGCGTCCTTGGTGTTCTGTGCCCACTCGCGGACCCCGTCGAGCGCCGAGAAGATCGGCTGGGCCGACACCAGTGCCACCCGTTCGTGATTGAGCTGGTTGGTGACCAGCTTCCAGCCCGCGTTCTCGTCGCCCACCCGGGCCGAGGTCGGAACCCGGACGTCCTGGTAGTAGGTGGCGCTTGTGTCGACACCCGACATCGTGTGTACCGGCGTCCAGGAGAAGCCGTCGGCCGTGGTCGGCACGATCAGCATCGAGATGCCGCGGTGCTTCTTGGCCTCCTGGTTGGTGCGCACCGCCAGCCAGACATAGTCGGCGTAGGCGATCAGGCTGGTCCACATCTTCTGGCCGTTGATGACGTAGTCGTCGCCGTCGCGCACCGCGGTGGTGCGCAGGGCCGCGAGGTCGGTGCCTGCGCCGGGCTCCGAGTAGCCGATGGAGAAGTGCAACTCGCCCTTGGCGATCCTGGGAAGGAAGAACTTCTTCTGTTCGTCGCTGCCGAAGTGCATGATCGTCGGTGCCACGCTGTTGATGGTCAGGAAAGGCACCGGGACGTTGGCGATCGAGGCCTCGTCGTTGAAGATCAGCCCGTCCATCGGTGGGCGGGCCTGCCCGCCGAACTCCTCGGGCCAGGACAGCGTCAGCCAACCGTCCTTGCCCATCTGCGCAACGGTCTCGCGGTAGACGTTGCCGCGCCCCATCTCGCCGTCGTTGGATGCCAGCGCCTCGGCCCGCTCGGGTGTCATGAGCTTCGTGAAGTACGCGCGCAGTTCGCGGCGCAGGTCCTCCTGCTCGGGGGTGTAGCCGATTCGCATCGCGCCGTCCTCACTTCTCTGTCAGTCTTGAAATGCAGTGCCATCCCGGGGCCCGGGCATACCTCATGCCTTCTGCGGTTGTAACACGTTCTAGTCTAGGGGTCTAGGGTGGTGTCACACTACGGGCAGGAGGTTGTCATGCGAGTGGAAGTGGATCGTGACCGTTGCGAGGGCAATGCGGTGTGCGTGGGCATTGCCCCGGACCTGTTCGGCCTCGACGACGAGGACTACGCGGTGGTGAAGGCCGACCCGGTCCCCGCCGGCGAGGAGGCGGTGGCCGAGCAGGCCATCGCCGAGTGTCCCCGCGCCGCCCTGATCCGCCACGACTAGAGGTATTCGTACTTTGACTCATTCAGACTCCCCGAACCAGATCGATCTGTCCGGCAGAACAGCCGTGGTGACCGGTGCCGCCGCCGGGCTGGGCCGTGCCGAGGCCATCGGTCTGGCTCGCGCCGGCGCCGCCGTCGTCGTCAACGACATCGCGGCGGCGTTGGACCAATCCGATGTTCTCGACGAGATCGCGGCAGCGGGCACCAAGGGTGTCGCGGTGGCCGGCGACATCAGCGAGCGCAGCACCGCCGACGAGCTGGTCGAGACGGCCGACGGGCTCGGCGGCCTGAACATCGTCGTCAACAACGCGGGGATCACCCGCGACCGGATCCTGTTCAACATGACCGACGAGGAGTGGGACGCGGTCATCGCGGTCCATCTGCGCGGGCACTTTCTGTTGACCCGCAATGCGGCGACCTACTGGCGGTCGAAAGCCAAAGCCGGCGATGGGCAGGTCTACGGCCGGATCATCAACACCTCCTCGGAGGCCGGGCTCTCGGGGCCGGTCGGCCAGCCCAACTACGGCGCCGCCAAGGCGGGCATCACCGCACTGACGCTGTCGGCTGCCCGGGCGCTCGGCCGTTTCGGGGTGCGCGCCAATGTCATCGCTCCGCGTGCGCGTACCGCGATGACCGCCGGCGTGTTCGGTGACGCCCCCGAACTGCCGGAGGGCGCGGTGGATCCGTTGTCGCCCGACCACGTCGTGAACCTGGTCCGGTTCCTGGCGTCACCGGCCGCCGAAGGGGTCAATGGTCAGCTGTTCATCGTTTATGGTCCGACGGTGACACTCGTGGCCGCGCCCACGGCGGAAGCGCAGTTCAGTGCCTCCAGTGACGCATGGGATCCGGCGGACCTGTCCGACACCTTGCAGAGCTACTTTGCTGGCAGGGACCCGGAGCGCAGCTTCTCGGCCGCGATGGGACTGGGTGATCGAGGCTGACAGTCTCGGTTGTATACGACTGCCGGAACGTCGAGCGCAACCTCAACCACGTCCACCAGCTGCTCACGCCGGTCTACCGCGAGGCGACCGGCGCGCGGTAGACCAGGACATCATCCCGCAGGCGCGGGACCGTCAGCTCGTCAGCCAGGCCAACGTCGTCGGCGTCGGGGTTCTCGACGCCCAGCAGGGGTCAGCGTCGGTGATGGTTTACATGAACCGCACCGTGACCGACAAGGATCGCCAACCGATCTACGACGGCAGTCGGCTGCGTGTCGACTACGAGAAGGTCGACGGCAAGTGGCTGATCAACTACATCACTCCGATTTAGGCGGGGCTCCGGCCAGCGCCTCAAGGAACGACCGTGCCCAGCGGTCGACGTCGTGGGCGAGGACCTGTCGGCGCAGGGCCCGCATCCGGCGCCTGCCCTCTTCGGGGGTTTGGTTGAGTGCCGCCTCGATCGAGTCCTTGATGCCCTGCGGGTGGTGCGGGTTGGTCAGGTAGGCCTGGCGCAACTCGGCCGCGGCGCCGGTGAACTCGCTGAGCACCAGGGCGCCGCCGAGGTCGCTGCGGCACGCGACGTACTCCTTGGCCACCAGGTTCATACCGTCGCGCAACGGGGTGACGAGCATGACGTCGGCGGCGACGAAGAACGCGAGCAGATCCTCGCGCGGGACGGGCCGGTGCAGGTAGTGCAGGACCGGATGGCCCACCTCGCCGTACTCACCGTTGATGTGCCCGACCTGGCGCTCGATGTCCTCGCGCATCACCTTGTAGCTCTCCACCCGCTCACGGCTGGGGGTGGCGAGCTGGACGAGCACCGTGTCCTCGCGGTTGACCCGGCCCTCTTCGAGGAGTTCGGAGAAAGCCTGCAGCCGGACGTCGATGCCCTTGGTGTAATCCAGCCGGTCGACTCCGAGCAGGATCTTGCGCGGGTTGCCCAGTTCGGCGCGGATCTCGCGGGCTCGCTGCCGGATCGCCTTGCTGCGGGCCTTCTGGTCGAGGTCGGTGGAGTCGATCGAGATGGGGAAGGCGCCGACTTTGACGGTCCGGAATCCGACGTGGACCTCGCCGAAGCGGGCACGGATCCCGACGGATGCGCGTGAGGTGTTCGCGCCGGCGAGCCGACGTGCCAGGATCATGAAGTTCTGCGCTCCGCCGGGCAGGTGGAACCCGACCAGGTCGGCGCCGAGCAGGCCGTCGACGATCTCCGAACGCCACGGCATCTGCATGAACAGCTCGACCGGGGGGAACGGGATGTGCAGGAAGAACCCGATGGTCAGATCGGGGCGCAGCATCCGCAGCATCTTCGGGACCAGTTGCAGCTGGTAGTCCTGAATCCACACGGTGGCACCCTGGGCGGCCGTGCGGGCGGTGGCCTCGGCGAAGCGCCGGTTGACCTCGACGTAGCGCTCCCACCACTGCCGGTGGTAGATCGGTTTGACGATCACATCGTGGTAGAGCGGCCACAGCGTGCCGTTGGAGAAGCCCTCGTAGTACTCCGCGACGTCCTCGGCGCTCAGACGCACCGGGACCAGCGTGAGATCGTCCTGAACGATCGGCTCGTCGTCAGATTCACCGGGCCCCTGGGGAACCCCGGGCCAGCCGATCCACGCGCCGCGGCGCCGCCGCAGCAGCGGTTCCAGCGCGGTCACCAGGCCGCCGGGACTCTGTTTCCACTCCGTGGTGCCGTCGGGCAGCTGCACCATGTCGATCGGCAACCTGTTGGCCACCACGACGAAGTCCGCCGAGGCAGTAGGCGGAGCAGAGCCGGAGCGGGCCTCAGGGCCGCTCTCGGGACTCATTACGCGTCGGCAAGCTTCGCAGGTCCGATGCCGAGCATCGACAGGAAGACCCGGCATTCGTCGGCGTCGGTGGCGTATGCGGCGACGACGCGGCGGGCCTGCCGTTCGGTGCTGTCGGCAAGCGGTTCGACGTCGCCGAGCTCGGCGGGATCAGATTTTGCAGGCATGGGTCAACTCTAGCCAACTGTCGGCCCCATACCGACCACTCGGTCACTTGTCCGCACGTCAACCGTAGTGTGCTTGATGTGGCGAACCCTGAACAGGTGACATACGAAACCGTCGACGAGGGCCGCATCGCTCGTATCTGGTTGAACCGGCCCGATGCCCAGAACGCGCAGTCGCGGACGCTGCTGGTGCAGCTGGACGAGGCGTTCGGCCGCGCGGAGGCCGACGACGACGTGCGGGTGGTGATCCTGGCCGCGCGGGGTAAGAACTTCTCGGCCGGCCACGACCTGGGCTCGGAGGAGGCGCTGGCCGAACGGGCACCCGGTCCCGGCCAGCACCCGACCTTCCAGTTCAACGGTGCCACCAGGGCTGCGGTGGCCGAACGCACCTATCTGCAGGAGTGGCACTACTTCTTCGACAACACCCGCAGGTGGCGGGACCTGCGCAAGATCACCATCGCCCAGGTGCAGGGCAACGCGATCTCGGCGGGCCTGATGCTGATCTGGGCCTGCGACCTGATCGTCGCCGCCGACGATGCCAAGTTCAGCGACGTCGTCGGGGTGCGGATGGGGATGCCGGGCGTCGAGTACTACGCCCACCCGTGGGAGTTCGGCCCCCGCAAAGCCAAGGAGCTGCTGCTGACCGGCGATGCCATCGACGCGGAGGAGGCGCATCGGCTGGGGATGGTGTCGAAGGTGTTCCCCCGTGCCGAGTTGGAGGACAAGACCCTCGAGTTCGCCCGCCGTATCGCCGAGCGGCCGACGATGGCGGCGTTGCTGATCAAGGACTCGGTGAACGCGGCCAGCGATGCGATGGGCTTTCCCGAGGCGCTGCGGCACGCCTTCCACATCCATGAGCTCGGGCACGCCCACTGGGCGGCGCACAACGAGAACCGTTATCCGGTCGGGCTCCCGCCCGATGTGCCGGAGTGGCGCACGTTGGGGGCGCCGAAGCTGTCCCGCCGCGATGAACCGTGACGTATAACTAGAACCTGTTCTTGTTAGACAGGCTTCCGGTCGGATGGATCCCCCATGCTGCTCTCGTTGAAGGATCGAACGTTCCTGGTCACCGGTGGTGGCAGCGCGAACACGGCCGGCGCCCGCCGCGTCCTCCGGATGCATCCGGCCTCGCCAGCCGAACCGGTCCTGGCCGCCTGGGGGATCGCCACCGATGGCAAGCCCGTCTTCGTGGCCCTGTCCCCCGGCACCGGGGAGTCGACCGACGCCTGGGCTGATTTCCTGACCGATCTGCGCGACCGCGGCTTGCCGTGTCCGCTGCCGGTCGTCTCCGATGGCGACCGCGGCTTGATCGCCGCGATCGAGCAGATCTTCCCGCAAGCCCCGCGGCAACGATGCCTCATCCACCGGGTACGCACCGTCTTGGCCAAGATCCCTACGGGATGCAAGCAGAGATCCGCGACGGCTACTGGGCCTACTTTGACACCGAGGACCTCAACACCGAACCCGGCTCGCGCCTGGTGGAGTCAGTCGATGCCCGCCTGACCGCGTTCGCCGGCCGTTACGCCGCCGTCTACCGGCGGTGATGAAGATCCTGGCAACCGACCGCGAGGGCCTGACCGCTTATCTGCGGTTTCCGACGAGCATCATCACTGCAGCCGGCATTCGAACTTCATCGAGCGCACCTTCGACGAAAACCCGTCGCCGCGCAAAGGTTATCGGCCGATTTCCCGGTGAGACCAGCTGCAGCAGAATCGTCGGGGCCGTGCTCGACCGTGCATCGCGCGGCCGGCGCGGACTGACCATGGCCCCCGCCGGACTGCGCCAGCTTCAAGACCTCCGCCGCAGCCTGCTGCACCCGCCCCAGCAACTGCGACCCCAGCACACCTCCGAGCCCGCCACACACCACACCGAAGCTGTCCGCGCCACCGCGTAACAGCACCCACCGAAGCGAGAACCTGCGCCCGCCGATCTATACCGCAATTTGGACGCCACCTCGGGGGAATGCCACGGATCAACTCGCCTGTCAGATGTCCAGGTCTCGCTGGAGCAGCTCAACAATGAGATCGGGGTAGCAAAGAAGAGCAGAGACGCGGGCGGCGGCGTTGCAGGGCTCAGTGGCACGCTTTCTGCCCGCTTAATACTGGCCCGAGGAACCGCTCCACGATCTCACGTTCTGTGCCAGGATCGCTTGCCGGCCAGTGCCACAGCGCTAGCACCGCGCGCACGAACCACTGGGCGGCGGCCTCGTCGTGACGATCTGAGCCGATCAGGCTTGCCGCGATGCCCGTGACGATCGGGGAAGTCTCGATCCATCGCCGGGTTTTCGGATCCGATGACCGGATGAGTTGTTGGATAACATGTTCCGTGCGGAGGTGGTGAAGGCCCGTGCTGACGGCGACGACGATCCGCTCATGTCCTGTCAAATCGCGGATTGCGTCGTCTACGGCGGTCACGATGCGCGACGACAGCCTCACGATGACCGCTTCGCAAATCGCGGTTTTCCCACCCGCGTGACGGTAAATCGTCGCCGGCGAACAGTGGACCGACGCGGCGAGTTCGTGGATGGAGAAATCATCGAAGCCTCGGCGTCCGATCAAAATCGCGGCCGCGTCGAGAATCCTTTCGCTTGCTGCGGCCGCTCTGGGCTGTTTGAGCAGCCAGTCGTTGCTTGTCACCTCGAAGACCTTCCGATGCTCGAACTCTGGTCAGCTTGGCACGAGATTCTCTATCTGAAAATCTTTGCAGTCTCACGTGAGGAGATATTAGCACTTCACAGCCTTATCGTGAGAATTTCGGCCGGTCAGCGGCAGACGATATCCTCGCAACTTCTGCCCCACCATTGACGCGGTGGAGCGTCGTTGGTCAGCCTTGATTCCATGACGTACTGCGCAGCGCGGCTAAGCACCAACCCTCCGGCGAGCTTAGCGGGGACGACCGATGAGTAGATTGCGCTCCGATAGCGCGGTGCGGCAGCTGGGGGCACCGGTGGTGGGGGCTATCGGAATGAATATTGCTGCGGCCGTGCGGGTCCGGCGCCGTGGCTATGCGGGATGGACCGGCGCGGTCAACACCGATTACGATCCGCTCGATCCAGCGACCGCGGCGCAGCCTTTCGATGCCTATCGCGCGCTGCACGCCGGAGGGCGAGTGCACTACAACCCCAAGCGTGCGACCTTTATTCTGAGCCGACACGAAGACATCCGAGCAGCCTTACGCGACACCGAGGCCGTCACAAGTAGCCAGGGTGTCACCCGAATGAAGATCTCGGCACCGATCCTGGTGCTCACCGACGGCGATGACCACACCCGGCTGCGCAAACAGGTACAGCCTGGATTCACCAAGGGAGCCATGAGCGACTGGCAGGGGATGGCAGACCAACTCGCCAAAGAGCTCGTCGCCGACGTAGTCGCCAATCCCGGTTGCGACGTGATGGAGCGCCTCGCCGAGCCTTTGCCCATCCGAATGATCGCGCATATCATCGGGATTCCGCCCGAAGATGTCGACAACTTCAGATCATGGTCCGAAGACGGTGTCGGCGTAATCAATGCTGGCGTCACCTCAGTCGGGCTGCGGCACGGGTTCAGGGGAGTTCGGGCGATCGCGGCACTGCGCCGGTACTTCAAGGATCAGTTGGCCTCGGGCAAACTCAAAGGGTCGGATACCGTCCTGGGGAGGCTCGTCGATAACAACGAGGACGGCAAGCTCTCCGACGACGAGCTGTTTTTTATCGCGATGCTACTGTTGTTCGCTGGGAACGAAACCACCACCAACCTCATCGGCGGAATGTTCGACACACTCGCCCACTCCCCCGATCAGTTCGCCATGATCCGAGACGATTCTGACCTGATCCCTAGCGCCGTTGAGGAACAGTTGCGGTACTCGACACCTATCCAAAACCTGTACCGCTACACTCGCGCCGATTACAGAGTCGGTGAGGTCACTATACCCAGCGGGTCTCGGCTCTTGCTGGCATTCGGCGCGGCCAACCGCGATCCTGATGTCTTCGAGGACCCCGACGCCTACCGGGCTGACCGAAACCCCCGAAACCACATCGCCTTCGGTTACGGCGCTCACATGTGCATCGGAGCAACCCTCACTCGCATGGAGGGCCAGGCCGTGCTTCGCGAACTCACCTCCCAAGCCTCGGCCATCACAGCGGCCGGTTCGGTCACTTGGTCAACCAACAGCTCACTTCGCGGACCCACCCACCTGCCGATTCGACTGACACCTGCCTGATGTCTCTGCCGGATGGAAAATCGGGACGATCTCGCTAACGGTGTTTCCGGCGTTTTCATGACTAGGTTTCGGCTGCCGAGAATCGGGGTCGCCGATGGTGATCGGGGACGCCTTGAGCGCTGGCTTCCACCGCATCATCCATCGTGCCCTGCCAACGCCGGTGGGGTCCAGCGATCTGGTGACGAGGTAGAGGCACTTGAGCGCGCGGCCTGCTCGGAGGATGGGACCAGTGTGAGCTGATTTTGCCAGGGTGATGGGACCGGACCACCGGCGCGTTGCGTCGGTGGTCTTTTCCATTTGTTCGTTTGATCGCCGTGACGGTCCAAGTCGCGGAGGCGGCGGGCATGGCTTTTCGGGAGGTCAGTGTGAACGAGATCAGGGAAGTGGGGTTGACCCCTGGAGGTGGACATCTGATCGCGGGACTGCTGGTCCTGCGGGGAGGATGTTCCCGTGTCGGGAAACCGCAAGAAGTACACCCCGGAGTATCGCGAGCAGGCCGTGCGTCTGGTCGTCGATACCGGACGCCCGATCGCGCACGTCGCCGCGGAGATCGGCGTTGGAGAACAATTGCTCGGCCGGTGGGTCGCGGCGGCCAAAGCGCGTTTGGCAGCCGATAATCCTGAGGTGCTCAATGACGATGAACGCGCAGAGCTGCAACGTCTGCGCAAGGAGAATGCCGAATTACGTTTGGACAGGGCTTTTTTGAAAAAAGGTGTGCCACGAGCACAGGAGGTGGCAATGAGGTAGGTCGTGTCGCTGAACGTGGTGCTGTGCGAATGATGAAGGTTGTGGCCCTTCGGAGTCGCCCGTTCGGGGGAGGCTTCAAATCACCTCATGCTGCGTTGGTTGGAGACCGTCGTGGTGAGCGATGAGGAAAAGGCGTCAGTTGAGGCGTCAGATGGGGATCAGGAAGACGAATGCAAGTGAATCGCTGCTGACGTGTCGTTATTGAAACAAGGGACATCGAAACCGGGGCGTCTTTTTGGTTCTGGGATGAGTCTGGCGGGTGTCCGAGCTTCTGGCCAGGCGGTGTCCGGCATGGAGGCGACGTGAGCCTGATCTGCGGCGTTCGCACGGAACGTGGGAAGGCACGCCCCGATACTGCTGCCCGGTGGTGGCGAGAGGGAGCGCGTCAAGCAGCAGAAACTGTGAGGCGCTGAGTACCGATGCGGGGTCTGCCGGCGGACCGGCTCGTAGTAGCGAGGAAGCGCCTGTAATGGGCGTGGAGCAAAGGGGCCGGACCATTCGGGTTGGTGAAGCAGTCAACCGGCGTGGGTCGGGAGGAGCTGGATGAGTCAATCAAGGTCGTCGGGCAAGCCATACGACATTTCGAAATGGGCTGTGCATGAGGCGTATTGCAGGGTGAAGGTGAATAAGGGTGCGGCTGGGGTCGATCAGGTGTCGATCGAGGAGTTCGAGGCCGACCTGATAAACAACCTTTACAAGGTGTGGAATCGGATGTCGTCGGGGACGTACTTTCCGCCGCCCGTGCGGGCGGTGGAGATCCCGAAGGCAAGCGGCGGGGTCCGCACTCTCGGAGTTGTTGACCGGCGTTCAACATGAGCATGATGGCGGCGTTGTCGGTGAGGATGATTGGCGCGGTTTGGTGTTCACGCTGACGCCGTGATGCGCGCGGTGACGGTGTTGGGTCGAAGAGCTCTCCGGTTTCAC
>NZ_JBAUJB010000089.1:0-6131 GCF_049683355.1 Mycobacterium sp. | reverse complement strand
TCAGCGTCCTGCGGCTCAACGGACATACCAACATCGCCGCCGCGCTTCGACACCACGCGCGCAATCATCTCCGACCCGTCAAACTACTGCTGAACTGGTGAAATACGACTTTGCCGACACCGTGGGTCAGGTCCTGATGCGTATATGCAGCCTTGTTCTTCAAGTTCAACAGCGTGTTCAGGTGCCGTTCAGATCCGCTGTCCGCCCGCTTCAGCAGGGCGACGGCCTCGTCGTGGTTGCCGGTGTTCGAAATGCACGCCGAGGCGGACGCAGCAGATTACGTCCGAGGCGGCAATTCCGGCGTCGACATACAGATCGCCGGCGGCGTTGGGCATCTCCTCTCCCAGATGATCAGCGGCGGTGAAGAACTCATTCGCCTTGGACATGCGCCCCGCGGTGACCACCGCAGCGCAGTCGCGTTGCCCCGCCATCAGGACCTCCTCGCTGCCGGAGAATCACCTATCGGGCGCAACTGCGTGTTGAACCAGGCCCGTGTCCCCGCGACGGTCAGGCCCTGCGTGGCCACGTCACGAAGCAGGGGTTCACCGGCGGAGGCCGCGGCGGCGAGATCGTGTTCGGTGTACTCGACGACGCGGGCGTCGTTGCCGGTCCACGCGGTGACCAGTCGGGCGAGTTCGGTCAGCTGCTGCTGCCACAGGTCGGGATCCTCGTCGTGACCATCGAGTTCGGGCGCGCAGGCGCGCACCAGAAACAGGTCAATGTCGCTGTCCAGGGTCATCCGGCCGGTAGCAGCGGACCCGAACACCGCGGCGTATTTCAGATCCTTGCCCCAGCCCTCCAAATGGGCCTCGAGTCGCTCCAAGAAGGTCGACGTCAGCCGTGAGAGCGCCATAATCGCATCGGCTGCAATATGTTCGGAGTTGAGCCGATAGGTGTTTGTCCTGCCTACCCGATCGTGTAGCACTACGCCCTGGGCGCTGAGGCGGGCGAGGACTTTGCGGATGCCTTCACCCGACACCGTGGTGACGATGCGCTGGATCTGGGAGATCGTGAACGTGACTTCAGTGCTTGCGAGGACGCCCAGCACATCGCCGTCCAGCGTTGGCGTCACTGTGGCGAACGGCTTGTTCAACTGCATCTATCAGTTCCTCCGCACTCAAACTAAAGTTAGAGTAACACAACTATAGTTGCGGATTGAGGAGCGCATGATCCTGAACCCAAATGCACCCCGGGCCGAGATTGTTGTGGCCGTTCGAAGGGGCTGACGTGTGATCGCGAGATCGAACCCCGCAGGACGGCTCGGGATTGATAGCGGATCCCGCGGTCGTCGAGTTCACCGAGCACGGTGTGGGTGGTGACCTTCTGGTCCATGATCAGCATGTGCGGGTCGGTGCCGGAGGCGGCTTTCCAGTGGTCGCAGAACGCGATCACCTCGCGGGACTGGCGAGATTTGGACACGTCGGCGTTGGCGTAGACGAGGTTGTGGGTTCCGGTGTCTTGGGCGAAGAAGGTCAGCACGGAACGGGCGCGCTGGGAGCGGGTGGGCACATAGTGCTTTTCGAGCGCAGGGTCGTGGCCCCAGTGCATGACGGCGTGGAAGTCCAGGTCGAAGATCGCGTTCTCGCCGGTGGCGAGCCCGGTGTCGATCATCTGCTCGTCGAGGGCGGCCAGGAAGCGGCGCTGGTGGTCGTGGCTGGTGCGGTAGGAGTAGTCGGTGAGCGCGGACTTCTTCGGCAGCACTGCCAGCCCGGCGAACAGGGCCGCGGCCGGGTCGGAGATCAGCAGGTCGTCGACGTGGGAGACCTGCCGGGTGCGGGTGAGCTTGAGCGCCAGCAGCGCCAGTAGCCACGAGATCGCGGGCACCACCCGGGTGCCCGGGTAGCCGGCGCGGCGCACCAGGCGCGGCAGGTCGAGTGAGATCAGGTCGGGCACCAGCAGCAGCAGCCCGGCCTTGCCGGTTTCTACTGCGGCGGGCCAGGTTTGGAAGTCGATCCGCGCGGTCCGGGGCAGCCGGGTGTCGCGGCCGTGCGTGGCCGGGCTGCTGCTGGCGGCCGGCTCGGGGTGGCGTAGCAGCCGGCCGAAGCCTTCCTCGGCGAGGATCTCGCCCACGCTGGTGCGGTTGAGCGGGGTGTGTTCGGCGGCCAGCCGGGCGGAGATCTCGTAGGTGGACAGCCCTTCCCGGCGCAGCTCGATCACCCGCCCGCGCACGCGGTCCTTGGCCGGCGCCGTCCCGGGCACCCGGCCCGGTTTGCGGGGCGGGGCGAACAGCGTCAGCTTGCCGTTGCGGTAGTCGCGCACCAGGTTGATCATCGCCCACCGGGTGTAGCCGAACCGGTCCCCGGCCTCGGTGTAGGACAGCCCGTCGACGAAGTAGGCGCGCAGCGCCTCGTAGCGGCGGTGGTTCACCTGCTCCGGCGCGGTGAACGCGGACGCCTCATCGTGTTGTACTGATTTCGCTGGCACATCCCTGTTCTACACAGTTCCACCTATGGGCGAAGCGAGCGCAGCGGGGATCATCGAACGTCTTGTGCTGCAGCAATTCTCGTGATAGATGGGTGGATCGCTTGACGGGAAATTTGAAGATCACGACACGATAACGATCTGATCAAATCGCAGTGCAGCAGCTATATCGGAGCAACATAACCGAGCGAAACCACGCCCGGATCACACAAATCCCCAGGTCAGCCGCCTGCACCCGCCCCGAGAGATTGCCCCGAATCAGCTACACGGAAATCCGCGTTAATCCCTCGCTATGACCACGTGAGCCGATGAAAGCCGGTAGCACTTCCGTACACGCCATGTCGCTCGCAGCCTGCCGCAAACATTCATGTGGGCGGTGTGGGCGGCGGAGGCCTTGGACTACCTCGACAAGCTGGATGATGCCCATCCCTCTTTGGGGCCAGCCACGACCACCCGGCAGCCCCCATCCAGATCTCGTCGACATCGCCCACGTCCGCTGGGCCACCGGCAACGCCATCACAGCCATCGACCTATGCGCGGCCACGACCGGCCACGTGTTCCGCCTGTCTCTTTCGAGTGGCAAGGAACTGAACCTGCGCCACTTCGACCCGCAATGCCCACCGGGGTGGCTGAAGGATGTCACCAGACGCCGAGATGCATAGCCGTCAGACTCCTCCTTTGGGTCGACGACACTCTGGCTGACCCGCGTTATGTCGTCATGCACGACACACGCAACCCATTCACTCACGCCTGGCTGTCGCGACACGTCATTGTTGGAGGCCCCGGGCACATCAACCGGACGAAGTTCGTTGTGCATGGCACGGCGGGTGAGCCAAAAACGCGGGTGAAATGGTTGCAACATCGGCGGCACTTGCGCTGGACCGAGTTCGAGCAATTTATCGACGTCGTCGACCACTACTGAACAAGCCCCGGGCACTCGAGTTTGCTGGCCGACGGCCACCGAAACCCCCATCGGTATGCCGCAATGGGTACGGGGCGGAAAAGGCACCTTCCGACGCTTCGGAAAGTGCCTCTGACCTGCGTCGGGCTGACGGGAGTTGAACCTGCGACCACTTGACCCCCAGGAAGTGGCGGCAGCGCATACACCCAGGTCGTCGGCGTCTTCCGCCGTTGTTGCGTGATGTGTAGCGTTCACGCACGCGCAGGTCGTTCAGCATCGCGCATAAGGTGTGGTCCCAGAGTGGTCCCCAGCGGTGTTCGGCAACCATCATTAGCTCTGTACGTACACTCGCCGTACAATTGGGTGATCGACAGCTGCGAGCAGAGATGACTGAGGAGATAAGGAGGTGTCGCTGTGGCAATGAAATCGAAGCGCATCGAGCTTCGCGCGGAGCAAGCGACCTTAGATCGCATCCAGCGCGCCGCCAACCTTGTCCATGAGCAGACGTCGGAGTTCGTACGGAAAGCTGCGATGCAACGGGCCGAAGACATCCTGCGTCAGGAGCTGGTAACGGCAATGGAGCCCGAACAATTCGACAAACTGATGTCCTCGCTCGACGCCGCTGACGACGCGCCGCGGCTAGCGGCAGCCGCACGCAAACCAGCGGTCTTCACAAGGCGTTGAATAATGTTCGAGTCCGCGCGACTCACTGACGCCCACACGCTGGAAGGATTCGACTGTGGTAAGGAGTCGCTGAATACCTGGCTTATCGCCCACGCCCGTCGCGCGGACAGCAGCGGAGTCGCGCACGTCTACGTGTGGACTCCGCTGGGCGAACAGAAAGTCAACGCCTATTTCGCCATCTGCCCCACCGAAGTAGTGCGAAACGACGACGGCGTCTCGGGATCCATGGCCGGCGGCTATTCCCGCATACCCGGATACTTGATTGCTCGCCTGGCGATCGATACGTCGCTGCGGGGTGAGGGTTATGGCGAGCAGCTGCTCCTCGACGCGCTAGGCAAGGCCGTCGCCGCGTCGGAAATCGGCGGCGGCCGGCTCGTCGTCGTCGATGCCGTAGACGACGAGGCACAATCCCTCTACGAGCACTACCACTTCGTTCCCGTCAGGAACCGCGAGCGTCGTCTGGTCATGAAAGTGTCCACCGCTGCGAAAGCGCTCGGCGAGCGCTGGCGGGAGTAAAGCCTTCCGAGGACGAATGTGCTGCACAAAGGAGTTGACCGTTAGCGGGGTCGAGGGTTTCTCTGGCGAGTTGGACACGCTGCGTGCCGACAACGCGCGTTTGCGTCACCTTCTTCGGCTGAGTGAAGAACAGGCGCGCGCGGCTGCCAGTGACCAGGCGACATTGACAGGCGCGCCGGCCTCACCGGTCACGATGGGAACCAGCTCTGCTGACAAGGTCCGGTTCTTCTTCGAGTTGTTCCGTTGTCGCACCGATGTTTACGCGGTGCGATGGGAGAACCAGCGAGATGGCCGTTCGGGTTGGATGCCGGCGATCAAGGGCTACTGGCGCAAGGGGATGAATCGGGCCGACGCCCCCTACCTGCCGCTGACCCTAGAGGTCGTTGATGCCCATCTGCGGGGCGAGGCGCATATCGGCCTGTACCCACTCGGCGATGGCGACACTTGCTGGTGGGTCGCGGCCGATTTCGACAAGGAATCCGCGATGCTCGACGCGCTCGCGTACATGAAAGCGGCTCGCTCCTATGGGATTCCGGCTGCGCTGGAGGTATCACAATCCGGCCGAGGAGCGCATGTCTGGATCTTTTTCGCCCATGCGATCTCGGCATCGGTCGCCCGCAGCGTCGCTACCAGTCTGCTGGGTGAGGCATTTCGCGTGCGTGGCAGCATGCAGCTGAGTAGCTATGACCGCTTGTTCCCGTCCCAAGACGTGCATACCGGGCGTGGAGTGGGCAATCTGATCGCCGCGCCGATGAACGGTAAGCGGCGTCAGCACGGCACCACCGTCTTCCTCGATCCCGCCACCCTCGAGCCATACGAGGATCAGTGGGCGTATCTGTCAAGCATCGCGCGATTGTCCACCAAAGACGTGACCGCGCTGGCGCGCCAACTTCCCGACCCACAGATCGGCCACACCGTCCGGCGTCTGCAGCTACCGACGTCGTCGCGCATCATCCCGCGGCCGGCGGCAATCGTGCGCGCAGAGTTCACGTCACGACTCACCTTGACCGCCAACGATCTTGGCCCAGCGATGATCTCGGCCGTCAAGCATGCCGCATCGATACGTAACCCGGAATTCGATGCGCGCCAACGTGCCCGCCGCAGCACCTGGGATACACCGCGGTTCCTCTACAGCTACGACGAGACAGCCCACGGTGATCTCGTACTCCCCCGCGGTCTTCATCCTCTGCTGACAGAACTCGTGGAATCGGCCGACAGCACGCTACATGTCGACGACAAGCGCATCCTCGGTCAAGCCCACAAGTTCACCTGCAGCACGCCGTTGCGCACCGTTCAGGCCACAGCACTGCACCAACTCCTCGCACAGGACACCAGCGTCCTCATCGCACCACCGGGCACCGGCAAGACGGTCATCGCCTGCGCAGCAATCGAATCGCGGTCCACCTCCACCCTGGTCCTCGTCGATCGCAAAGCGCTGGCCGATCAATGGCGCGACCGGATCAGCGGCCACCTCGGTTTCAAATGCGGTCAGATCGGTGGCGGGCGATCGAAAACCACCGGAATCCTCGACATCGCGCTGCTGCCGACACTTGCCCGCCGCGACAACGTGGAGGACATCACCGCGGACTACGGATTCGTCGTTGTGGAC
>NZ_JBAUJB010000088.1:0-5433 GCF_049683355.1 Mycobacterium sp. | reverse complement strand
TCGCCGAGGTAGGCGCGCCAACCGAAACGGTTGCTCGACTGATTCCACAGCCGGTGCCCTGGATTGTCCAGGTCGGTGCGTGACACGGTGCGGTCGTCGATCATCGGATAGACCAGAAGCTGTGCCGCCAAGTCGATCCGGCCGCGGTCGCGGGTGAGCAGCGCCAGCGCGGCAGCCAGCCCGCCACCGGCGCTGGCCCCGCCGATCGCCACCCTCGCCGGGTCGACCGAGGGCAGCGCGGCCAGCCATGTCAGCGCCGAATAGCAGTCCTCGACGGGCGCCGGGTACGGGTGTTCGGGCGCCAACCGGTAGTCCACCGAGGCGACGGTGGCGCCGAGCTCGCGGGCAAACCTGCGGCACAGCACGTCGTCCTGGGCGGCGTCGCCGATCACGTACCCGCCGCCGTGGATCCACAGCAGCGCCGGGCTGCGCCCTGAGACGCCCTCGGGACGGTACAACCGGACTCCGACGCCCGACGGGAGGGTGAGCACCTCGACATCCTCGGGTGCATTACGCCACATCAGCCGGCTCGCCGCGCGGAACAGCGGCAGGGTGAGCGGCGTGATCATCTGTTTGGGCAGCAGTTTGGCGCTGCGTCGCAACTCGGGGTGGAAGTCCGGAACCGTCTTCATGCTGGGCACCCGAACAGTATGCGCATCGCCTCTCACCGCAGCAACGGATCGCGGGGCAGGCCGAGGATCCGCTCGGCGATGGTGTTGCGGGTGATCTCCGAGGTGCCGCCGGCGATGGTCATCGCGCGGTTGCCCAGATAGCTGCGGGTCAGCTGCGGTGTCTGCTCGACCACCGCGGCCGTGCCTGCCAGTTCGAAGGCCAGCTCGGTGAGGCGTTGACCCGACTCGGCGACCAGCAGCTTCGTCACGTTGCCCTCCGGACCCGGCTCGGCACCTGCAATGGCCCGGCTGGCGCGGCGCAGGTTGAGCAGGCGCAGCGCGTGGATCTCGGCGATCACCTCACCTGCCTGCCTGCCGTACATCGTGGCCGTCGCAGGCGAGCTGTCGAGAAGCTTGACCAGGTGGTCGGGGGTGGTGCCGCCGATCGCGCCCGATCCGCCGCCGATGGAGACCCGCTCGTTGCCCAGCGTCGCCCGCGCCACCAGCCAGCCCTTGTTCACGTCGCCCACCACGTCGGAGTCCGGCACGAACACGTCATCGAAGAAGACCTCGTTGAAGTGTGCGTCGCCGGTGATGCCTCGCAGCGGGTTGACCGTCACCCCTTCGGATTTCATGTCAATGGCCATCATCGTCACCCCGGCGTGCTTGGAGGCGTCGAAGTCGGTGCGCACCGTGGCCAGACCCCATTGGCACATGTGCGCCAGGCTCGTCCACACCTTCTGCCCGGTGATCCGCCAGCCGCCGTCCACCTTCTTGGCGGCGGTGCGCACCGCCGCGGCATCCGAGCCCGCGCCGGGCTCGGAGAACAGCTGGCACCACATCACCTGGCCTCGCAGCACCGGCTCCACCCAGCGTTCCCGCTGGTCTTCGGTGCCGGCCTGGGCGATCGTCAGCGCCACCCAGCCGGTGATCCCCATGTCCGGGCGGTCGATGTCGGCGAACTCTTCTTCGATGACGAGTTGTTCGAGGACGTCGGCGCCGCGGCCCCACGGCTTGGGCCAGTGCGGCACCAGATAGCCGGACTCGACGAGGGCGTCACGTTGTTGATCCCCTGGCAGTGCGGCGATCCGTGCGGCCACCTCGCGTGCGGCGCTGCGGTGGTCGTCGGCTTCGGGGGGCAGGGTGAACGACGCGCCGTGAGCCTGGCCGGTGCGCTGTCCCTCGACGACGTCGAGGAGCGGGTCGGCACCGTCGGCCATCAGCGCCGCCAGCATGCGGGCCCTGCGCAGATACAGGTGGGCGTCGTGTTCCCAGGTGTAACCGATACCGCCGTGGAGCTGGATGTTGACCTGCGCGTTGAACACCTGTGCATGAATCGCATGTGCGGCGGCGACCGCCCCGGCGAACCAGGCGCTGTCCAGCTCGTCGGCGCGGGCCGCGTCCCAGGTGGCCGCCGTGGCCACCTCCGCGGCGACGAGCATGTTGGCGGCGTGGTGTTTGACCGCCTGGAAGGTGCCGATGGTGCGGCCGAACTGTTCGCGGACCTTCGCGTAGTCGACTGCCATGTCCAGCGCAGCCCAGCTCACTCCGACCGCCTCGGCCGAGGCCAGGATCCGGAAGACCGTCGTGGCGTTGCGGGCGGCGCCGCGCAGCACGCGCTCGGTGGGGACCGTGACCTCGTGCAGCGCGACGGAGCCGACACTGCGGGTGGTGTCCAGCGCGTCGAGGCTGCCGACCGTGACCCCGTCGGCACCGGCGGGCACGACCACGACGTCGTCACCGGCGACGAGCACCAGGACGTCGGCGTCCGGCGCGCCGAGCACCGCGGGGCACTCTCCGGTGACCACCAGATCGGAACCCACCGTGACCGACCCCGACACGCCGAGCGCCGCAACCGTCTCACCGCCGGCCAGGCCGGGAAGGAACTCGGCGCGCACGGATTCCGGCGCGCACCGGTCGATCACCACCGAGGCCGCCACGCTGGGCAGGAACGGTCCGGGACACAGCTGGCGGCCCTGGCATTCCAGCACCACGGCCAGTTCGGCCAATCCGAAGCCCGACCCGCCGACCTCTTCGCCGATCGCCAGCCCCGTCCACCCGAGCTCGGCGGCGGCCGTCCAGATGTCGGAGGGATGCCTGGACCCGCCCTCGAGCGAGGCACGGGCGGTGGCCAGCGTCGCCAACCGGGTGAGCTGGCCGTTCGCGGCCTCGGCGAGGTCCTGGTGATCGTCGGTGATGGCCAGCCTCGATGCGGTCGCGCTCTTGCTCACTGTGGAAGCCCTCTTCGGTGGATTTGACGGTTGTCAACGAAGCTATCGTGCCTGACGGCTGTGGCAGCATCTGTGAGTGAGATCACAGATCGGTCACGACGGCAACGTGAGTAGACAACTTCGCTCAAGGTGTCGTTTGGCTTTTGTGCATGGGGGTACGCTCGCGAAATGACGGAACGACCGGATATCCGGTACCCTGGGCCCACGCTCACCACGCGCTTGCAATGGTTGCTGAAGGCCGGTCCTTCCGATCATCTCCTTGCCATGAGCGTCGCGTCGGCATCGCTGCCGGTCATCGGCAAGCACCTCGAGCCGGTGGGTGTGCTGACCGCCGCCGCCATCTGGGGTTCCCGCCACGCACCGGACTTCCTCGGTGCCACCGCACGATCGCTGTTCAAGCCCTCGGACGCCGAACTCAAGCGCCAGGAACGGGAGAGCACCAACGCCGTGAGCGAAGCGGCGTTGCGCGGACTGGTCTCGACCAAAGACCTCGACATCGAATGGCCGCAGCCGGAGCGCACCCCGCCGTTCTGGAAGATGCGCGAACACCGTCGTCACGTGCACCGGACGTCGGTGCGGTACGGCCCGCGACCCACGCAGTTGCTCGATGTGTGGCGCCGCGACGATCTGCCCGATCAGCCCGCGCCGGTGCTGCTGTTCGTGCCCGGTGGCGCGTGGGTGCACGGCAGCCGCTTCCTGCAGGGCTACGCGTTGATGTCGCACCTGGCCGAGAAGGGCTGGGTATGTCTGTCCATCGACTACCGCGTCGCACCGCACAACCCCTGGCCGGCTCACATCATGGACGTCAAGGCAGCCATCGCCTGGGCCCGGGCCAACGTCGACAAGTTCGGCGGCGACCGCAACTTCGTCACGATCGCCGGCACCTCGGCGGGCGGTCACCTCGCCGCACTGGCGGGCCTGACGGCCAACGACCCGGAACTGCAGGGCGAACTGCCCGAGGGTTCGGACACGTCGGTGGACGCGGTCATCGGTATCTACGGGCGCTACGACTGGGAGGACAAGTCGACCGTCGAGCGGGTGCGGTTCGTCGACTTCCTCGAGCGGGTCGTCGTCAGGCGCAAGATGTCCAAGCATCCCGACGTGTTCCGCAAGGCGTCGCCGATCGCGCGCGTGCATGCCGAGGCACCGCCGTTCCTGGTTGTGCACGGCACCGGCGACAGCGTGATCCCGGTCGCCCAGGCACGCAGCTTCGTCGATCGGCTCAAGGCGGTGTCCCGTTCGGTCGTCAGTTATGTCGAGCTGCCGGGCGCCGGCCACGGTTTCGACATGATGGACGGAGCCCGCACAGGTGCGGCATCGACGGCAATCGGCTTGTTCCTCAACCATATTCACCGAAACAGAAGCCTCATCGGAGCCAAAGAGGTTATATAGGCCTCCGGGTAGGAGGTTGTTTTCGTGAAGAGGCTTAGCGGGTGGGACGCTGTGTTGTTGTACAGCGAGACGCCCATGGTGCACATGCACACGTTGAAGCTGGCCGTGATCCAGCTCGACGATCTCGGCGGCGCGAAGTTCGGTGTCGAGGAGCTGCGCAAGGTCATCCACAGCAGGCTCTACAAGCTCGACCCGTTCCGCTACGAACTGATCGACATCCCGTTCAAGTTCCACCACCCGATGTGGCGCGAGAACGCCGAGGTCGACCTCGAGTACCACGTCCGCTCCTACCGCGTCGACGCGCCAGGTGGCCGTCGGCAACTCGATGAAGCGGTGGGCCGGATCGCCAGCACCCCGCTGGACCGCAGCCGTCCGCTGTGGGAGATGTACCTGATCGAGGGTCTGGCGGAAGGCCGCATCGCGGTGCTCGGCAAGATCCACCACGCCCTCGCCGACGGTGTCGCCTCGGCGAACCTGCTGGCCCGCGGGATGGATCTGCAGGACGGACCAGTGCCGGAGCGCGACTCCTATGCCACCGATCCCGCGCCGTCCAAGGGTGAGCTGGTGCGCACCGCGTTCACCGACCACCTGCGGCAGATCGCCAAGTTCCCGTCCGTGGTGCGCTACACGGCTGCGGGGGTGAGCCGGGTACGCAAGAGTTCCCACAAGCTGTCGCCGGAACTGACCCGCCCCTTCACGCCGCCGCCGTCGTTCATGAACCACATGGTCGACGCGACACGCCGGTACGCGACCGCCACACTGTCGCTGGATGACGTCAAGCAGACCGGCAAGCACCTGGGCGTCACGATCAACGATATGATTCTGGCGATCTCCGCGGGCGCGCTGCGAAAGCTGTTGCTGCGCTACGACGGAACCGCCGACCATCCTCTGCTGGCGTCGGTGCCGGTGAGCTTCGACTTCTCCCGGGACCGCATCTCCGGCAATTACTTCACCGGCGTGCTGGTCAGGCTGCCCGTGGAGATGGAGGACCCCCTGGAGCGGGTGCGCGCCGCCCATGACGGCGCGACCGCCGGCAAGGAGAGCAACAACCTGATCGGCCCGGAGCTGGTGAGCCGGTGGTCGTCGTACTTCCCGCCGGCCCCTGCCGAGGCGATGTTCCGGTGGCTGGCGAACAAGGACGGCCAGAACAAGGTGATGAACCTGCCGATCTCCAATGTGCCGGGGCCGCGGGAGCGGGC
>NZ_JBAUJB010000087.1:0-7275 GCF_049683355.1 Mycobacterium sp. | reverse complement strand
AACTCAAAGTACGCTGGCGGTGTCTTCGGCGAATCGGACTGTGCCCAACCAGAATTGGCCAGATCGTTGCTGCCGCAATCGTCCTATCAACTCTCCAGCGGGGAAACTACTGAGAAAACCTCACTGTGTGTCTGCCTGTGGCGGTTGAACGTCGGCCGGCCAAGCTTTGTCGCGTTACTGATCCTCGGGCCGGCACTGCTACTCGAACCGGTCAGATCCAACCTCGCATTCGGCCAGGTCAACATCATCCTGATGGCCTTGGTTGTTTCCGATTGCCTGCGGGCGGTGCCCCGGGCGATGCGCGGTGTCGGTATCGGGCTCGCCGCCGCCATCAAGCTCACCCCCGCGGGCTTCGGCTTGTTCCTGCTGGCGCGACGTGACACCAAAGCGATCGGTGCCGCTATCGCTGTCCTGATGGCGACGGTTGCGGTGGGTTTCTGGCTGCGGCCGACCGACTGGAAGTGGTTCTGGACGAGCGAGTTCTTCCGTGACGACCGTGCCGGTGGCCACGAGTTCCGCCGCAACCAGGCCATCACCGGCCCGCTCGCGCGACTCGGCCTCGACGGTACGGTCAAGGACATCGTCTGGCTGCTAGCCGCTCTCACGGTTGCGCTCGTGGCGTTCTGGGCGGCCCGTCGCTTTGCGCGCAACGGCGAACACGTGGTGGCCCTCGGCGTAGTGGCGCTGGCGGTTCTGCTCGCCGCTCCGATCGCAGTCACTCACCACTGGGTCTACTGTGTCATCCTGCTGCCGCTGATAGTCGCGCCCCAGTATCGGCCATGGCGTCCGTTGCTCGCGGCGACCGCGGTGGCATTTCTCATCGGCCCGCACTTCGTCCTGGAAACTGCTGGGCCACAGGCAGTGTGGCAGCAGATCGCACTCAACCTCATCGGCAGCGCTCAGTTCCTCACTGCCGCGGCATTATTGACAGCCGCGGCGGTGGTGGCTCGGCAGCGTCCCGCCGAGCGCGATTCGCCTGATGCCACTCCGCCGGCTGCTGAACAGGTCCTTGCCGGTGCTCGATGACCACCACCCCGCTTCATGATCCACCCAGCACTTCCGGTACGACCTCGTCGAGTGAGCTTTCGCGGCGATCCGCAATTCGCCGGTACGCGTTCGGCAGCGCCATCGTGTTCGCAGTCGCGGCGTGGGTACTCTGGCGCACCAGCCCCCGCGAGGTTCCCAATCTGCACGGGTTCGCCACAGTGGCCGGTGATTGGCCCTCTGCGACAATAGATCCCGGCTTCGCATACACCCTGCGCGTACCGCTTGGCCAGATGGTGTACCGGGTGTTGCCCTCCCAGAACGAGACTGTGTTCTTAATTCTCCACCTTGCCTGCCTGCTGCTGGTCGCCGTCCTGCTCGCGGTCTGGTTGTTCAGACGGGTCGGCGCACACCAGGGCATGCTCGCCGGGTGCATACTGCTGCTGGCCCCGATCACACCCGTGCTGCTCCTGTGGGTCGGGATGTACGACGCGTTCTCGATGTTGGCGTGGACGTTGGTATTGATGTCATTCAATCGCGGCCACCGAGCGCAGTTCGCCGCCGCGGCCTTGGCCGGCTTCCAGAACTTCGAGCAATCAGTCGTGGGAATTGTGGTGCTGTTGCTCATTCCAGCCCTCTGGCGCGGCGCCAGGTGGGCACCACGTGTTGTTCCTCTTCTTGCCGGCCTCGCAGCGGGCAAAATCCTCCTGGAACTGGTGTTGTCTGAGGCCGGCGCCGCGCCGGGGGACCGGTTCTCCTACCTTCTCGACGACGGCAAGGGCCTCGACCTCGTGTCGTCCGCAGCAGGGGCACTCCCGGTGCTGCTGTGGTCGGCTTTGGGTGGCTTGTGGATTTTTGCAGCTCTCGGGTTACGAAACGTGTGGAGATCGTGGGAACCACGCGAGAAGGTGATGTTGGCGGCCGGGGCGGCCATCTGGATGATCGGCGGCGTGCTGGCCGAGGATCAGACCCGCGTGTTGGCTTTGACCTCGTTTCCGGCTGTGGTCGCCGGGGCGTTGATACTGGCGTCCCGATACCAGGATGTCCAGCGGTTCGCGGGGCAACCGTCTGCGTGGATTCTCCTACTGGCGCCGCCGCTGGTGCTGTGGAACAACAACTTTGTGCCATTGGCAGCCGATGTCGCGGAGAGTGATGTCAGTCAGCTCGCCGGCGCGAACAGATAGTTGCGCAACCTGTGATGTGGGCCGGTGAGCGACTTCCATCGCTCGCCGAGCCACCCGTAGAGCTCATACCCACGGTCGGACAACAGGTTGAAGACATCGGCGGCGGTCTTGCCGTAGCGACCCAGATGACGATCTTCGATCTCGAGCATGATCGTGGGGCGGTGCCGCCAGACCATCTCGGCACCGGCGAGGATCGCCAACTCGGCTCCCTCGCAGTCGATCTTGAGAAAATCCAGACGGTCCAGAGCCAGTTCGTCACACAACCCGTCGAGGGTCTGCACACGAACCGGAAGTGCTACCGCACGGGTGAACTCGCTGTTGGGCCCCTCATGGACGGCACCGTCCATGAGATAGGACCGCCCGTGAACAGGGAGATTCCAGCGACGCGGCACAGACAAGGACCCATGACCTGCTTGCGCTCCCAGAGCTACTGGAGCCACTGTCATCGATCGAGCACCGAGCGTGCTTGCCGCGATACGCAACCGCCGCACCAGATTCGGGGTCGGTTCCACCGCGACCACCCGCCCGCTGGGGCCGGCCAGACAAGCGAGCGGCACCGAGTACAGGCCGTACTCCGCTCCCACGTCCAAACAGACGTCGCCGGCCCGCACCACCGTTGCCAGGCCTCGGACCTTCAGACTCGATGAACGCCGCCCTGCGTGCGCCGGCAGTCAACACCGAGTTCGCGGCACGCAACGGCGGTTGCGAGGGAGTTCACGCGCGGTGGCAAAGATCGCAGAGTGGCCCCAAGACACAACTCTACCCTTACGTAAGATATGAATCAGTACGCGCGCACAATTCCTACTCGCTGCTGCCGAGTTGTCCCGACAGCCGGTCGTGACGATCGGCGGAATCCTGGTTCAGTCCGACGATCTCAACGCTCTTGTGTTTGGCCTGGTATTTGGTGGTGATCGCATCCAGTGCCGCCACCGTGGAGGCGTCCCAGATATGTGAGTCCGACATGTCGATGACAACTGCTTCGGGATCGCCCAGATAGTCGAACTGATACACGAGGTCGTTACTGGACGCGAAGAAGAGCTCCCCGGTCACCCGGTAGACCACGCTGATCACATTCCCGTCAACGTCTTTGGTCTCCTCGGCCCGCTCCACCGTCACCAGATGGGCCACACGACGGGCGAAAAGCACCATCGCCGTGAGCGAACCGACGATGACTCCGTAGGCGAGGTTGTGACTGAACACGGTCACCGCCACGGTGGCCACCATCACCAGGGTCTCGCTGCGGGGCATCCGCCGCAGAGTCGACGGGGCGATGCTGTGCCAGTCCATCGTCGCCACCGACACCATGATCATCACCGCGACAAGTGCCGCCATCGGGATCAACCCGACCACATCACCCAGACCGACAACCAACCCGAGCAGGAACACGCCGGCCAGGAAGGTGGAGATCCTGGTACGGGCGCCGGAGACCTTCACGTTGATCATGGTCTGGCCGATCATCGCGCACCCGCCCATACCGCCGAAGAAGCCGGTGACCACGTTGGCGACGCCCTGGCCCCAGCCTTCACGAGTCTTGTCGGAGTGGGTGTCGGTGATGTCGTCGACCAACTTGGCCGTCATCAAGGACTCCAGCAGACCGACCAACGCCATGGCGAGCGCATAGGGGGCGATGATCGTCAGGGTCTCCATGGAGAACGGCACATCGGGAATGAGCAGGCTCGGCAGATTTGACGGCAGTTCGCCCTGGTCGCCGACGTTGGGCAGGTCCACGCCCAGCATGACGGCCGCACCGGTGAGACCCACGATGGCCACCAAGGGCGCCGGAACTGCGGTGGTCAGCTTTGGAAGGAGCACCATGACCAAGACACCGACGACAACAAACGGATACACCAGCGCGGGCACGCCGAGCAGATGCGGCATCTGGGACAGGAAGATCAGGATCGCGAGTGCGTTGACAAAGCCCACCATGACGCTACGGGGAATGAACCGCATCAGCCGGGCCACGCCGATCACACTGAGCACGATCTGCAGGACACCGGCGAGGATGACGGCCGCGATGAAGTAGTCGAGACCGTACTGGTGCGCCAGCGGCGCGATGACCAGCGCGATGGCTCCCGTGGCCGCCGAAATCATGGCCGGGCGCCCACCGACGAACGCAATCGTCACCGCCATCGTGAACGACGCGAACAACCCGACCCGGGGATCAACACCCGCGATGATAGAGAACGAGATGGCCTCGGGGATCAGCGCCATTGCCACGACCAGTCCGGAGAGCACCTCGGTCCGCAGTCGGCGCGGAGAGCGCAGCGCAGCCCAGACCGACGTGCTCGGGTCCCCGGCCTCGCGGACTGTGGGGGCAGTCGCAGCCTCTCGCTTGTTCAAGAACACTCCAATCAGGTTGCAGCACAAAAGCACCCACTTATGGGTGACCATGAGTTTCGTGGAGGCAGGTGCACCGATGCACGTCTCGCGGAAGGTTCACCTGAGAATGGGAACTACGACGCCGCGAGGGCTGCCTCCGGGAACTTTACCCTTACCGGAGGGATGAGTTGAAATTTCGTGGTGCAAGTCACCAGTGCGCCGGGAGACCGGTCGGCCAACGCGTACTCCCCCGGACGCGGATCCGACACACCGCCACCCCTCGAATGCGGCTGTCGCACCATCGCCGTACGCGTGGAAAGAGATCGGCGCCACCGGCAACCAGCTCAACCCCGGCAACACGCTAACGGCGATCGGTTCGGCAGTCTGTCGGCCGAACGGTCGAAATCGCTACAGGTCGTTGAGGCTGAGAATGCCATCTTCTTCGATGGCCCGCGCGAGGTCTCGGCCTGAAACCAGGCGATCAGCACCCGCTTACGGGGTGGAGGTGTGTGCCGCGTGGATCGCCTCGATACTCCGGCCGGGCAGCTACCCCGCCGAAGTGACCGGTTCGATCGGGAGGTTGCGCAGCGCACCGGGGGCGTCGGCGGGGACCACCGGATGCGCCGGAGCGATGGGCGCGAGGTGCCGATAGGGCTCGCCCTGCGCGGGACGGAGGTCCTCTTCGCCCTTGTTCGGCCACAGCGACGCCGCCCGCTCCGCCTGGGCGGTGATCGAAAGCGACGGGTTCACACCGAGATTGGCCGAGATCGCGGCACCGTCCATCACCGACAGCGTCGGATAGCCGTACACCCGCTGATACGGATCGATCACGCCGTGCTCGGGACTATCGCCGATTGCCGCACCGCCGAGGAAATGGGCGGTGAGCGGGATGTTGAACAACTCGCCCCAGGTACCGCCCGCCACGCCGTCGATCTTCTTGGCGATCCGTCGGGTGACCTCGTTGCCTGCCGGGATCCACGTCGGGTTCGGTTCGCCGTGACCCTGCTTGCTGTCCAGCACCCGGAAACCGAACCTGGTCTTCCTGGTGAAGGTGGTGATCGAGTTGTCCAGATGCTGCATGACGAGCGCGATCACGGTGCGCTCGCTCCACCGGCGCGGGTTCAACAACCGCAACGTGCCGCGCGGATCGTTCCGCGCGGTAGTGACCAACTGCCTCCACCGCGGCACCTCGGTGCCCTGCGGACCGGCGCCGTCGGTCATCAACGTCTGCAGCAGACCCATCGCGTTGGACCCCTTGCCGTATCGCACGGGTTCGACGTGGGTGTCCGGCGTCGGGTGGATCGACGACGTGATGGCGACCCCGTGCGTGAGGTCGAGGTCGTCACCGACCGCCAAACGCCCTGCGCCGACGATGGACTCCGAGTTGGTCCTGGTCAGCACGCCCAGCCGGTCGGACAGCTTCGGCAGCTTGTTCGTGTCCCGCATCTTGAACAGCAGCTTCTGGGTGCCGTACGTACCGGCCGCCAGGATCACGTAGCGCGCCGTGAACGTCTTGCGGCGCCTGCGCAGCTTGCCCCCGGTGCGCGCGGTGCGCACCTCCCACAGACCGTCTGCCCGCTGCTCGAGACCCTTGACCATGGTCAGTGGATGCACCTGTGCACCAGCGGATTCGGCCAGCCCCAGATAGTTCTTCACCAGAGTGTTCTTTGCGCCGAACCGACATCCGGTCATGCAGGATCCGCACTCGATGCAACCGGTGCGGGCCGGGCCGGCACCACCGAAGTAAGGGTCCTCGACGCGTTTGCCCGGCATCTTCTGGCCGTCGGTGCCGAAGAACACGCCGACGGGCGTCGGGACGAAGGTGTCACCGACACCCATGTCGTCGGCGACCTCCTTCATGATCCGGTCCGCATCGGTGAACGTCGGGTTGGTCACCACACCGAGCATCCGCTGGGCCTGCTCGTAGTGCGGCATCAGCTCGGCACGCCAGTCGGTGATGTCGCGCCACTGCGGGTCGTTGAAGAACGGCTCCGGGGGCACATACAGCGTGTTGGCGTAGTTCAGCGAGCCGCCGCCGACTCCCGCCCCGGCCAGGATCATGACGTTGCGCAGCAGGTGGATGCGCTGGATCCCGTACATCCCGAGCTGCGGCATCCACAGGAACTTGCGCAGGTTCCATGACGTCTTGGCGAACTCGGCGTCGGTGAACCGGCGGCCTGCTTCCAGCACACCGACCCGGTAGCCCTTCTCGGTGAGCCGCAGCGCGCTCACGCTGCCGCCGAACCCCGAGCCGATGATGACGACGTCATAGTCAGGCCTCATCAGAACATTATGAACTTACCCACCGGTAACCTGCTAGCGAGGCGACCCTAACCACCCCAGCAGCTAATGTCGGTGACTGTGGCCAACCGGACGGTGGAGGGGATGACGGCTCGCGACGCGAAACGCCTGCAGACCAGGGAACGACTGATGGGCGCCGCTGTCGCGGAGTTCAAGCGGTCCGGCATGGCCGACGCCGACGTCGGCGCGATCGTCGGGGCAGCCGGCGTTGCTCACGGCACTTTCTTCTTCCACTTTCAGACCAAGGAACACGTGCTGCTCGAACTCGAGCGGCGCGAAGAGGACCGCATCGCCAAGCGATTCGCCCAGTTCACCAAGTCGGAGCCAGATCTTCCGTCGACGCTGCGCGCGGCGGTGGATCTGGTGATGGACCTGGAACGTCGCCTCGGCGAGCTGCTCTTCAAAGACTTTCTGGCGCTGCACTTCTCCCCGACCCGGCCGCCGGCCGAGGAGAGCGACGATCATCCGCTGATCGTCCTGGTCGCCG
>NZ_JBAUJB010000086.1:0-2139 GCF_049683355.1 Mycobacterium sp. | reverse complement strand
AGACCGTTCACACGTTCTGCCGATACTGCCTGGCCTCGTGCCGTGTCGACGTGACCGTCGAGGACAACCGGCTCATCAAGATCTCAGCCGACAAACAGAATCCGCACAGCTGGCGCGACTTCTGCGCCAAGGGACGCACTGCTGCACAGCTGGTCGAACATCCCAGGCGGATCCTGGCCCCGATGCGCCGCGTGGGCGATTCGTACGTCGAGGCGACCTGGCAGGAGGCCATCGACGACATCGCGTCGAGGATGAACGCTGTCATCGACGCCGACAGCCCGGACGCCGGCGGTGTCTACTACGGCAACCCGTCCGGCTTCTCGTCCTCCAACATCATCTTCATGAACGGCTGGTTGGATGCGATCGGCACCCGCAGCCGCTACTTCGTCGGCTCGATCGACCAGAACGCGATGCACGTGGTGGCAGCGGCCATGTACGGCTCGATCCTGATGGCGCCGGTCTCCGACATCGACAACTGTGACTACTTCCTGTTGATCGGCACCAACCCTGCCGTCAGCGCCTGGAACTGGCTGGAAACGGTGCCCGGCGGTTGGCGCCGCGCCCTGGCGCGCCAGTCCCAGGGCGCCCAGATCGTCGTCGTCGACCCGTTGCGGACCGAATCCGCGGAGAAGGCAGACCGCCACCTGGCGGTGCGTCCCGGTCAGGACTGGGCATTGCTGCTGGCGACGGTCAAGGTGATCCTCGACGACGGACTGGAGCACACCCAGGACTGCGCCGAACTCGCCACCGGGGTCGCGGAGCTACGCGAGCTCGTCGCGCAGGCCGACCTCGACGACCTGGCACGGCGTTGCGACCTCGATCGCGCTCAGATCGCAAGCGTGGCAAAAGATTTCGCCGCCGCCCGGCGGGCCATGGTGGTGACCCGCACAGGTGTGTCGCTGCACCTGGCCGGTACCGTCGCGGAGTGGCTCGGCCACGTCTTGAACGTGATCACCGGCCGGATGGACCGCCCCGGCGGCCGCCGGTACGAGCCGGGCTACGTCGACGCCCTCAGGATGTCGGGGATGGTCAAGACCAGCCCGCACCGCAACCGGCTGTCGGGCCGGCAGATGGTGGCCGGCGCCCACGCGTTGTCCGAACTCCCCGCCGAGATCACCACCCCCGGCCCCGGTCAGATCCGGGCGATGGTGATCAACTGCGGCAACCCGGTGGTGTCCGGGCCCGACGGGGCACGTCTGGACGAAGCGCTGGCGCAGCTGGACCTGCTGGTCGCGATCGACTTCGTGCAGCGGGAGAGCCATCGCCATGCGCACTGGCTGTTGCCGGCGGTGCACTGGCTGGAGCGCGACGACCTGCTGGCGTTCACCAGCAACATGCATGACGAGCCCTACCTGCAGTACGGGGCCAAGGCCGTCGACCCGCCGCCGGGCGCACGTCAGGAAAGGCGGATCTTCGTCGACCTCTCGATCGCCATGCGCAAGCCGCTGTTCCGGGCCAAGGGGCTCAACGGATTCATCGGGGCGACCCGACGGATCGCCCGGTTGACGGGTCGGCCGAGCCTGGAGTTCACCCCGCACTGGATCGACCGCCTGGTGGTCACCACGGGGCGGAAATTCAACGGGCGCAGGATCAAATGGCGCGACATCCTGGCCCATCCGCACGGCTGGGTGCTGGGGCCACGCGAGTTCGGACACTTCAGGCAGGCACTGCGCACGCCCGACAAGAAGGTGCACGCAGCGCCGGCCGAGTTCGTCGCGCGAGCCAGGGAACTGCTCGCCGAGTCCCCTCCCGAGGCGCCTGCGAACTATCCGTTCCAGCTCGCCAACCGGCGCCACCGGCACTCGATGAACTCCTGGCTCAACGAGTTGCCCGGCCTGCACCCGGGGGGCAGACGCAATGAGGTACTCCTGCATCCGCAGGATGCGGCGAACCTGGGTGTCGGCGACGGCGATCTGGTCAAGGTGTTCTCGGCGGTCGGCGAGATCGAACTGACGGCATCGCTGAGCGATCGTCCCCGCCGTGGCGTGGTGGTGGTCGACCACGGCTGGGGCTCACGCATATTCGACCCGCGCGGAGGCGCCGAGCCACTGTCGTTCGGCGCCAACCGGAACCTGCTCGTCGACGCCGGCCCGGTGGACCCGTTGTCGCAGACCTCGGCGTTGAGTTCCTGTTACGTGG
>NZ_JBAUJB010000085.1:0-10158 GCF_049683355.1 Mycobacterium sp. | reverse complement strand
TGCGCGCCGAGGTGGAGTTGGCCAAGGCCGAGATCACCCGCGACGTCAAGAAGGGGTTGACCGGCAGCGTCTTCTTCATCCTGGCGCTGGTGGTGCTGTTCTACTCGACGTTCTTCTTCTTCTTTTTCGTCGCCGAGCTGCTGGACAGCTGGCTGTGGCGCTGGGCCGCCTTCCTGATCGTGTTCGGCATCATGGTCGTGGTGACCGCGGTACTGGCCCTGGTCGGCTATCTGAAGGTGCGCCGCATCCGCGGACCACAGAAGACGATCGAATCGGTCAAAGAGATCCCCGAGGCCCTTAACCCGGGCCAGGACAAGGCCGCGAAGGCCGTCGCGTCGAGAGACGGCAAGCCGGCGTCGACTGCCGACCCGTCAGGCTGGTAATGGTCCGACCCGGGCCGTCGGTGGTGCGCATCGCCGGGCCCTGGCGTCATCTGGACGTGCATGCCAACGGGATTCGGTTCCACGTTGTCGAGGCCGAACGGCGGGCGGGCACCGATGACGGGTCCAAGGCACTCACCGACCGGCCCCTGGTCATCCTGCTGCACGGTTTCGGGTCGTTCGGGTGGTCCTGGCGGCACCAAATCAAGGGGCTGACCGGCGCCCGCGTGGTGGCCGTCGACCTGCGAGGCTATGGGGGCAGCGACAAACCTCCGCGGGGTTACGACGGCTGGACCCTGGCCGGCGACACCGCAGGTCTGGTGCGCGCACTGGGACACAAGTCCGCGACACTGGTGGGGCACGCCGACGGCGGACTGGTCTGCTGGGCCACCGCCGTTCTGCACCCCAGGGCGGTGCACGCGATCGCGGTGGTGAGCTCCCCGCACCCTGCGGCGTTGCGGACCTCGGCACTGACCCGCCGCGACCAGGGCGCGGCGCTGTTGCCGTGGATGCTGCGCTACCAGGTGCCGGTGTGGCCCGAACGCGCGCTGACACGCCACGACGGCGCCGAACTGGAACGGCTGGTGCGCAGCCGCTCCAGCGCAAAATGGCAAGCAAGCGAAGACTTCTCAGAGACCATCGGCCACCTGCGGCGGGCCATCGGGATCCCGTCGGCGGCGCATTCGGCGCTGGAGTACCAGCGCTGGGCGGTGCGAAGCCAACTGCGCAGCGAGGGACGCCGGTTCATCCGGTCGATGAAGCGTCCACTACCGGTTCCGGTGCTGCATCTGCGCGGCGACGCCGACCCGTACGTGCTGGCCGATCCGGTACACCGGACACAGCGGTACGCTCCGCACGGACGGTACGTAACACTGGACGGCGCCGGGCATTTCGGGCACGAAGAGGCGCCCGAGACGGTCAACGAACACCTATCGCGCTTTCTGGCGCAGGTGTACTCCGTTAACTGATGCAGGTTCCGGTGGGCACCCGGTCGACGTTGCCCACCCTGGCCATCTGCCGCGCCACTTCGTCGGCGGTGAGCACGAACCCGGTGTCGACGTCGTCGACCGCCGCGCCGAACACCACGCCGAGCACCTTGCCGCTGCGGTTGATCATGGGGCCGCCCGAATTACCTTGACGCACAGTCCCCCTGATGGTGTAGACCTCTCGGGTGACGGTCGTGTTGCGGTAGATGTCGGGGCCGTTGAGCTCGATGACCTCCCGGACGCGCGACGGCGTCGCGAGGAAATCCCCGCCGCCGGGATATCCCATCACGATGCCGTCGGTGCCCGGAGGAGCCTCGCCCTCCGCGAACTGCAGCGGCGCGGACGGCAGGTCCGGCACGTCGAGGATCGAGATGTCGGCGTCGGGATCGTAGGAGACCACGCCTGCCTCATAGGTCTGCCCGTCGATCTCGACGGTGACGCTCTCCGATCCCGCGACCACGTGGGCGTTGGACATCACCCGGTTCGGAGCGACCACGAAGCCGCTGCCCTCGAGCACCTTCTGGCAACTCTGTGCCACACCCTGCACCTTGACCACGCTCGGCCGCGTCGCACCGACCACCGCGGACTCGGCCAGCGACGCGTCGGGCGCGTCGACGGCGGCGACGTCTGTCGGCCCGAACGGTTTGAGCACATCGTGGAGTCCGGCGGTGTCCCACAGCGCCGAGAGCCGGTTGGGCACCGACCTGAGCCAGTTCGGCGCGACGGCGTCGACCTCGGCGATCACCCTCGAATCACGGACGGCCGCGGCCAGATTGGGCTGCGGGGACGACGTCAGCGCGGTGCCGAGCAGCCATGCGGCGGTCAGGACCAGGACCAGCTGCACGGCGACCCCGACGACGGAGTCGAAGATGCGCAGGGTGGGGCTGCGGATCGCGCCGCGCACCGCCCGGCCGAGCACCACGCCGGCGATCTCCCCGATCACCACCAGCGCCAGGATCAGGAACAGGGTCACGAACAACTGGGTGCGCGGGCCGGTGATGTGGCTGACGACGTGCGGCGCGAGCAGCACCCCCGCCACCGCGCCGAGTACGACACCGACCAGGGCCAGCAGGGAACCCGGCGCCCCGGAACGCCAGCCGGAGATGGCAGCGACGAGCGCGACGGCGAGGATGGCGATGTCCAGCCACTGTGACGATGTCATGGTCAGGCTTCACCGTAGCTGCCCGCGACGCCCAGAAGCGCCATTGCCTCGTCGAGTTCGCGCACGTTGTCGGTGTCCCACGGGGCAGCCCAGCCCGCGACGTCGAGCAGCGCGGAGATCACCTGCCCGGTGAACCCCCACACCAGCATCTCGTTGAGCAGGAACGCCGGACCGGCCGTGCGGCGGGTGTTCTCGCTGCGGTACACCATGATCCGGTTCTGCGGATTGACGAACGCCCGGACCGGGACCCGCGCGACCACGGCGGTCTCGGCGCGGTCGACAACGGCGACCGGTCCGGGGTCGGGCGAGTACGCGAGCACCGGTACCACGTGGAAACCCGACGGCGGGATGAACATCCGCTCGAGGGTAGCCAGCGGACGCAGCCGGCCGGCGTCGATGCCGGTCTCCTCGGTGGCCTCGCGCAGGGCGGTGTGGACCGGGCCGTCGTCTTCCGGATCGGCCGCCCCGCCGGGGAACGCGGCCTGTCCGGCGTGATGGCGCAGCGTCGAAGCACGCACCGTGACGAGCAGGTCGGCGTCGTCGGGAAGGGCCCCGGGTTCGCCGTCGACCGGGCCGGAGAACAGCACCAACACCGCGGCGTCGCGGCGGGAGCGGGTCCTGGCGGCGGTGGTGTTAGCTGCAGTGATCGCCGCCAGCACCTCGGCGGGCACGCGGCGGCGGTAGGCGTCCTTCACCGCGTCAGGCCGCGTCACCAGCGGTGTCAACCACGGCGGGGCCGCGTCGGGATTCAGCTCGCCGGCCCGGTTTTCCCAGCTCACCGCCCCGTTCCCGCCATCTCTGACACTCCCAGCTTCGGATCGACCGCTTCGGCGATTTCGTCGACAGTCGCGAACGACCGAGGCAGAATCTCGGCAACGCTACCGTCAGGCCGCAGGATCACCGTTGCCGGCATGACGTTGGGCACCTGCAGCGCCGCGGCGACACTGCGGCGTCCGTCCTGAAGGGTCGGCAGGTGCACACCCAGTTCGGCGAGCCGCAGCAATGCCGCATTCTCGTTTTCGTCCTGGTGCACGGTCAGGACCAGCACGTCGGGCCCGACGCGCCGGGCGTACTCGGCCATCGCGGGCAGCTCGTCGGCACATGGACCGCACCAGTACGCCCAGAGATTGAGGATGGTGGGGCGGCCGGCCACGGCGGCGGCGACGTCGACCCGCGAGCCGTCGCCCGCGCACTCGAGCACGATGCCGCGAAGAGCCTCGGGACCCGGGGACGGTGAGGGTGCGGGGCAGGGTTCGAGATCTGCCCGGGCGCGTGGACCCGCGAGTGCCTCGGGGTTGTCGGCGTCGCGGCGGTCCCGGGCAGAGACGGTGTCCTGCGACGAAGACGCCTGCTCGCCGCCGCCGTTTCCGGCATCGAGCTCCGACCACAGCGCCACGCTGAGCGCGATGACCACCACCAACGCGACGATGCTCCACCGGACAGAGGTGCTCATCGGTATAACCTCATCGGTACAGCGGGGTGCCTAGAGCCCGGCCAGCGCGAGGAGGTGCTCGGTCTCGGGACCTTTGACCAGGGCCGCGGCCGTCAGCGGATCGGTGGGACCGATGCCGAACGACGGACAGTCCTTGGCGAGCACGCAGACCCCGCAGGCCGGCTTGCGGGCATGGCAGACGCGACGGCCGTGGAAGATCACCCGGTGACTGAGCAGGGTCCACTCACTGCGCTCGATGAGCTCGCCGACAGCGTGCTCGACCCTGACCGGATCCTCCAGGGGCGTCCATCGCCACCGGCGCACCAGCCTGCCGAAGTGGGTGTCGACGGTGATGCCCGGCACCCCGAATGCATTGCCGAGGATGACGTTGGCGGTCTTGCGGCCCACGCCGGGCAGGGTGACCAGTTCATCGAGGGTCGCAGGTACCTCACCGTCGAAGCGCTCCGTCAGCTCCTGGCCCAGCCTGATGAGCGCGTTGGCCTTGTTCCGGAAGAACCCGGTGGGCCGGACCAACTCCTCGAGCTCGGTCCGGTCGGCGCGGGCGTAGTCGAGGGCGGTCCGGTACTTCGCGAACAACGCCGGCGTGGTCAGGTTGACCCGCTTGTCGGTGCTCTGCGCAGACAAGATGGTGGCCACGGTGAGCTCGAGCGGGTTGGTGAAGTCCAGCTCGCAGTAGACGTGCGGAAAGGCCTGGGCCAGAGTGCGGTTCATCCGGCGGGCACGCCGGATGAGACCCAGCCGGGTCTCCTCGTCCCACTTGCCGGCCGACTTGCGGGCCGCCACGCGCCGCACCGGCGCTTCACCGTCCGCTCCGCGCGCCGGCGTCTCACCCACAGTCACCTGACCAGCCTACTGAGAAGGTGCGACGCGCCGAGGCTCGGATCAGTCTTTACCGACGACTGTTCGTGATCGTGCCGAGACATTGGCCGTGTTTACTTCACCCTTGTGTCCTGGTTGCTCGTTGCGCTGATTCCGGGGTTGCTGATGCTGGCGACCCTCGGTCTCGAGCGCGTCGAGTCGAGCCTGCACCGCGACGTCCTCTCACCGTCAGACGTCGCCGCGTTTCTGGACCAAGCCGAGGCCAGCGATGTGGACACGCTCGCACGCGACGGCATGGACCACGCCCTGCACGGCCTGCACGGCCTGCACCGCCGGCTCGACGAGCGGGATTCGGCGACGGGCGGACTCGCCGTCCACAACCAGACCCCGGGTTTGCCCACGCGTCAGTACTTCGAGCACGCCGCCAATCCTGAATTTCAGCAGACCCGACATGCCAATCCTGTGTAGCGTGGGCTGGTCACGCTGAAGGCTCAATTGCCGACACCGTCGGCAGGGCCTACCTCTAGACTGATCGCACGATCCGCACTCGAGGTCGGCTTGCGTATTTCTGATCACCGAACAGCTTAAGAGGGGCAACGTGGACGAGATCCTGGCCAGGGCCGGAATCTTCCAGGGGGTGGAACCCAGCGCCGTTTCCGCGCTGACCAAGCAGCTACAGCCAGTCGACTTCCCGCGCGGACACACGGTGTTCGCCGAGGGTGAGCCCGGGGACCGGCTGTACATCATCATCTCCGGGAAGGTGAAGATCGGCCGTCGCTCACCGGACGGCCGGGAGAACCTGCTGACGATCATGGGCCCGTCCGACATGTTCGGCGAGCTGTCGATCTTCGACCCGGGACCCCGCACGTCGAGCGCCACCACGATCACCGAGGTGCGCGCCGTGTCGATGGACCGCGAGGCCCTGCGCGCGTGGATCGCCGACCGGCCCGAGATCGCCGAGCAGCTGCTGCGGGTGCTGGCACGTCGCCTGCGCCGCACCAACAACAACCTCGCGGACCTCATCTTCACCGACGTGCCCGGCCGGGTGGCCAAGCAGCTGCTGCAGCTCGCTCAGCGGTTCGGCACGCAGGAGGGCGGGGCGCTGCGGGTGACCCACGACCTGACCCAGGAAGAGATCGCCCAGCTCGTCGGGGCGTCCCGCGAGACGGTCAACAAGGCGCTCGCCGATTTCGCCCACCGCGGCTGGATCCGCCTGGAGGGCAAGAGCGTGCTGATCAGCGACTCCGAGCGGCTGGCTCGCCGAGCGAGGTAACTTCTCAGCGGCGCAGGTAGTTCAGCTGTGCTTGAACGCTCCATTGCGCTGCGTCCCAGAGCTTTTCGTCGACGTCGGTGTACACGTGCTCCACCACCGCACGGCTGCCGGCGTCCTCGCCGAGAGTCCGCAGCGCAGCTCGAACCTGATCGAGTCGCTCCTCACGGTGCGCGAGGTAGCTGTCGCTGACGGCGACCATGTCGTCGAGTTCCGGGCCGTGCCCGGGCAACACGGTCCGGTGTCCCAACCCGCGCAGCCGGTGCAGCGACTCCAGATAGTCGCCCAGGTCGCCGTCCTCGTGATCGATCACCGAGGTGCCGCGCCCCAGGATGGTGTCCGCGGTCAGCACTGCACCGTCGTCGACGAGGAAGCACACCGAGTCGGCGGTGTGGCCGGGTGTGGCCATCACGGTGATCCGCAGGCCCGCTGCGTCGATCACCTCGCCGTCGGTGAGCGGTCCGCCCAGGCCTCGCAGGAAACCGCTGCCCACCGACCGCACGACAGCGCCGGTGAGATCGACGATCCGGTCGATTCCGCCGGTGTGGTCGGTGTGACGGTGACTGATCAGCACCAGTGGGATCGGTCCGAGCGCGGCGAGCCGCTCGATGTGCTCATCGGCAGCGCCGGAGCCATCGGGCCCGGGATCCACGACCACCATCTCGTCGCTGCCCGGCCCGCGCAGCACCCAGGTGTTGGTGCCCTCGAGCGTCATCAGCCCCGGGTTGTCGCACAGCAGCACCGACGCGTTGTCGGTCACCGGCCGTAGCAGGCCGTAGGCGGGATGCTCCGACGAGCTCACGCCACCTCTACGACGACCTCGACCTCGACGGGGGAATCGAGCGGCAACTCAGAAACCCCCACCGCGGACCTGGCGTGCGCCCCGGCGTCCCCGAACACCTCACCGAACAGCTCCGAGGCGCCGTTGATGACACCGGGCTGACCGCCGAAACCGGGAGCCGAGGCGACGAACCCGACCACCTTCACGACGCGCACCACCGCGTCGACGCCGACCAGCGAGTCGATGGCGGCCAGCGCGTTCAGTGCGCACTGGCGGGCCAGCTCCTTTGCCTGCTCCGCGGTCACCTCGGCCCCGACCTTGCCGGTCATCGGCAGCTGGCCGGACGTCATCGGCAGCTGCCCCGAGGTGTAGACGAGGTTCCCGGTGCGGACCGCGGGCACGTAGGCCGCCACCGGCGCGACGACCTGTGGGAGCTCGATGCCCTGGTCTGCCATCCGGGCCGACCAGGAGGTCACTTCGGTCGCTTGAGATAGGCGACGTGCTGCTCACCAGTAGGACCGGGCAGCACCGACACCAACTCCCAGCCGTCCTCGCCCCACTGGTCGAGGATCTGTTTGGTGGCGTGTGTCAGCAGGGGCACGGTCGAGTACTCCCAGCGGGTCGGTTCGCTCATGCGGCCGAGCTTATCCGGCGCCGCACCCCCTGTGGCTAGCATGCAGTGGTGGCTACCACAACAACCGGGACAACGGCTGGTCCCAAGCCCGTCGGCTGGCCGGCTCGCCTGACCGAGGCACGCCTGCATTTCGTCACGGGCAAAGGCGGCACCGGCAAGTCGACGATCGCCGCCTCGCTGGCACTGGCGCTGGCGTCCGGTGGCCGCCGGGTTCTTCTGGTGGAAGTCGAAGGACGCCAGGGCATCGCACAGCTCTTCGACGTGCCGCCGCTGCCCTACGAAGAGGTCAAGATCGCCACGGCCGAGGGTGGTGGCCAGGTCAATGCGCTGGCGATCGACACCGAGGCGGCGTTCCTGGAGTACCTCGACATGTTCTACAACCTGGGTCTGGCCGGGCGGGCGATGCGCAGGATCGGCGCCGTGGAGTTCGCGACGACGATCGCGCCGGGTCTGCGTGACGTGCTGCTCACCGGCAAGATCAAGGAGATCGTGACCCGCACCAAGGGTGACGCGAAGGCCAAGCAGAGCGTCTACGACGCCGTCGTCGTCGACGCCCCACCGACCGGCCGCATCGCCCGGTTCCTCGATGTCACCCAGGCGGTGTCGGACCTGGCCAAGGGCGGCCCGGTGCATTCGCAAGCCGAGGGCGTGGTCAAGCTCCTGCATTCCGACCTGACGGCCATCCATCTGGTCACCCTGCTGGAGGCACTGCCGATCCAGGAGACGATCGAGGCGATCGAGGAGTTGCGGCAGATTCAGCTGCCCATCGGCAGCGTCATCGTCAACCGCAACATCCCGGCGTACCTGCCGCCCGACGGCCTGGCCAAGGCCGCCGAGGGCGACGTCGACGCCGACGCGATGCGGGCCGGGCTGCAGAATGCCGGGATCACGCTGTCCGACCAGGACTTCGCCGGGCTGCTCACCGAGACCATCCAGCACGCCACCCGGATCGCGGCGCGCACCGAGAGTTCCGAAGAGCTCGTCGAGATCGATGTGGCGCGGCTGGAACTTCCCTCGCTACCCGACGGTGTCGACCTGGGAAGTCTGTACGAACTGGCAGAAGCACTCGCCCAACAGGGCGTCCGGTGAGCGGAGGAAACCCATGAGCACCACCCCGCCGGCCCTGGACATGGCCTCGATCCTGCTCGACAGGTCCAACCGGGTGGTCGTGTGCTGCGGCGCGGGTGGCGTCGGCAAGACCACGACCGCCGCCGCGATGGCGTTGCGCGCCGCCGAGTACGGCCGCACCGTCGTCGTGCTGACCATCGACCCCGCCAAACGGCTCGCCCAGGCACTGGGGATCAAAGATCTGGGGAACAACCCGCAACGGGTGCCGCTGGCGCCCGAGGTGCCCGGTGAGTTGCACGCGATGATGCTCGACATGCGCCGCACCTTCGACGAGATGGTGGTCCAGTACTCCGGATCCGGGGCCGCGGACGCCATTCTGGACAACCAGTTCTATCAGACGGTCGCGACGTCGCTTGCCGGCACACAGGAATACATGGCCATGGAGAAGCTGGGTCAGCTTCTGGCAGAAGACAAATGGGACCTGATCGTGGTCGACACCCCGCCGTCGCGCAACGCGCTCGATTTCCTGGACGCGCCGAAGCGGTTGGGCAGCTTCATGGACAGCAGGTTGTGGCGTCTGCTCCTGGCGCCCGGCCGCGGCATCGGCCGTCTGGTGACCGGCGCGGTCGGTCTGGCGATGAAGGGGATGTCGACGATCCTGGGATCGCAGATGCTCTCCGACGCGGCGGGCTTCGTGCAGTCACTGGATGCGACGTTCGGCGGCTTCCGGGAGAAGGCGGACCGCACCTACGAACTGCTCAAGCGGCGCGGCACCCAGTTCGTCGTGGTTTCGGCGGCCGAGCCCGACGCACTGCGCGAGGCGTCGTTTTTTGTCGACCGGCTTTCCACCGAGCACATGCCGCTGGCGGGGTTGGTCCTCAACCGCACCCATCCCACGCTGTGCACCCTGCACGCCGACAAGGCCGCCGAGGCGGCAGACGAGTTGGAGAAGACAGGTTCTGACGCGTTGACCGTGGCCGCCTTGCGTATCCATGCCGCCCGAGCGTCCACGGCCAAGCGGGAGATCCGGCTGCTGTCCAGATTCACCGGCGCGAACCCGCACGTGGCGATCGTGGGAGTGCCGTCACTGCCGTTCGACGTATCCGATCTGGAGGCCCTGCGGGCCATCGCCGATCAGATCACCGGGGAGCTTCCCGCGGCCTGAGGAGGCGCGGAACGGATCAGCCCGCGGTGCGGTGCTTGCGCTGCGCAGCAAAGAACTCGGCCCAGGACACCACTTCCGGGTGCTGCTTGAGCAGGGCGCGGCGCTGGCGCTCGGTCATGCCGCCCCACACTCCGAACTCCACCCGGTTGTCCAGGGCGTCGGCACCGCATTCGGCGATGACGGGGCAGTGCCGGCAGATCACGGCGGCTTTTCGCTGGGCAGCGCCGCGGACGAAAAGTTCGTCCGGGTCGGCCTGGCGACACCGGGCCTGCGAAACCCACGCAATACGCGCCTCAGCCTCTGCGCCAGGCACAATGGACTGGCCGGTCGGATTCACGGTGGTCTTGCGAGCGGCGGGCTTGGTACCTAACACCTGCGATCCCCTTCGTTCTGGCCGCGCCCCGACAACGCAGACGACTTCCTAAACCGGCGTCGATCGC
>NZ_JBAUJB010000084.1:0-1893 GCF_049683355.1 Mycobacterium sp. | reverse complement strand
GAATTCCCGCCCTGACCGGTCTGCGTGCCGTCGCCGCGCTTCTCGTCGTCGGCACGCACGCGGCGTTCGCGACCGGCTACCTCACCCACGGCTATCTCGGCGGGATCTACGCCCGCTTGGAGATCGGTGTCGCGATCTTCTTCGTGCTGTCCGGATTCCTGCTGTTCCGCCCCTGGGTGCGAGCGGCTGCGCACGGCGGTCCGCCCCCGTCACTGACCCGGTACAGCAGCCACCGGGTGCGACGTGTGGTCCCGGCCTATGTGCTCACGGTCGTGGCGACGTTCGAGATCTACACCGTCTTCACCCCCGGCCCGAATCCCGGACAGACCTGGCACGGGTTGCTGCGTCACCTGACGTTCACCCAGATCTACACCGACGACTACCTGACGACGATGCTGCACCCGGGGTTGTCACAAATGTGGAGCATGGCGGTCGAAGTCGCGTTCTACGCCGCCCTTCCCGCGCTGGCATATCTGTTGCTGCGGGTGCTGTGCCGCAGGCAGTGGCGACCGGCACGCCTGCTGACCGGGATCGCCGCGCTCGCCGCCATCACGCCGGCATGGTTGATCCTCGTCGTCAGCACCGAGGTGCTCCCGAACTCGGCAGGCATGTGGCTTCCCGCGCACCTCGCGTGGTTCGCCGGCGGGATGGCCCTGGCGGTGCTGCAGGCGATGGGCGCGCACTGCCGGGCAGCGGTGGCGGTCTCTGTCGCGGTCGCCCTGTATCTGGTGGTGTCGACACCCATCGGCGGTGCCCTGCCAGGGCCGGATCCGGCGTGGGCACCGGTCGCGAAATCGCTGCTCTACACGGCGATCGCGACGTTGGCGGTGGCACCGCTGGCGCTGGGCTCCCCCGGCTGGTACTCGCGCCTACTGGCGAGGAGGCCGATGGTCTGGCTCGGTGAGATCTCCTACGAGATCTTCCTGTTGCACGTCGTGGCCATGGCGCTGGTGATGCACCTGGTGCTGGGCTGGCCGCTGTTCACCGGCTCGATGCCCGGGCTGATCGCCGCGACCCTGGCACTGACGGTCCCCGCGGCGTGGCTCCTGCACCGGGTGACCCGACCTCAACTCTCCGCGACGAGGGCTCGGAGCGCAGGCACCAACGCCGCCAGCGCACGGCCGCGGTGGGAGACCGAGTCCTTGTCCTCCGGGCTGAGCTCGGCGGCCGTCCTCGTCGACCCGTCGGGTACGAAGACCGGGTCATAGCCGAACCCCCCGTCGCCGCGGGGCTCCCGCGCGATGCTGCCCAGCCACTCGCCGCGGACCACCGAGCTGTCGGCATCCCCGGGCCCGAACACCAGCGCGCACGCCGATACGAAGGCCGCCCCGCGGCGCTCGTCGAGGACATCACCCAGCTGTCCCAGAAGCAGAGCCGTGTTCGCGGCGTCGTCGCCGTGCCGTCCCGACCAGCGCGCGCTGAGCACCCCCGGCATCCCGTTGAGCGCATCAACCGCCAGCCCGGAATCGTCCGCCACCGTTGGCAACCCCGTGGCCGCGAAACCGTCGCGTGCCTTGGCCACCGCGTTCTCCTCGAAGGTGGCCCCCGTCTCGGGTGCCTCGTCGAACGCCGCCACATCGTCGAGCGACACCAATGTCAGCCCAGACAGTTCCGCCCTGTCGAGCACCCGGCGCAGCTCGGCCAGCTTCTTCGGGTTGCGACTGGCCACCAGCAGCCGGGTCACCTGCGTCAGCTTCCGAACGCCTTCTTCGTGGGCTCTGCCGACTCGGGCAGCACACCGGGATACGGCAGCTCCAACGCCTGCCGCTGAACGTCGAACAACTGATCGCAGGCAACCATCGCGACGTCGAGCATCTTGTCCAGCGTCGACCTCGGGAACGTCGCGCCTTCACCGGTGCCCTGGATCTCGACCAGCGTGCCGGTGTCGGTGGC
>NZ_JBAUJB010000083.1:0-28588 GCF_049683355.1 Mycobacterium sp. | reverse complement strand
GAGGCCGACGGCAACCGCGTCGTCGTCAACCGCCAGGGATCGACCGCACTGGACAACGCCGAGGTCGTCTCGGTCCGCCAGGGCCAGCCCATCCGCGAATACGTCTGGGACGCCCAAGGCGACGACCAGGTCCTCGAAACCACCGGCAACGTCGTCTTCGTCGACAACAAGTAACCCTCACACCGCAGAGAGGGCGCCCCTGTTGGGGCGCCCTTTCTGCTGCTCACTGCGGGCCGCATCCGCCACCACGCCCCGCCGCAGGTTCCGGACACCGCCGAACACTCGCTAAGTTGTCTGGTGGGCCGTCGACGGCCCACCAGCCAAACCGAGAGATCGTTGCCTTATGCGAGTGGACGGGCGGGACATCGCTGTCTCCGGCAGCCTGCTCCAACCGTTGATACGACGGACCAACGACATCGTCCGGCTGACGTTGTCCACGGTCTTCCTGGTCGTCGTCGTCACCAGCACGCTGATCACCCGCAATGAGTGGGAAGCGCTGGAGAGATCCATCTCCGAGATCGTCGGTGTGCTCAGCCCGACACAGTCGAACGTCGTGTACCTGATCTACGGCGTGGCGATCCTGGCGTTGCCGTTCATGATCCTCATCGGCCTGATCGTCGCCCGTCAATGGAAGTTGCTGGGCGCATACGCCGCGGCGGGGATCATCGCCATCCTGCTTCTGTCGATCACCGGCAACGGCGTCGCCGCGCCGCGCTGGCACTTCGATCTGACCGAACGTCTCGACACCATGCTGTCGCAGTTCCTCGACGACCCGCGGTGGATCGCGATGCTGGCGGCGGTACTCACCGTCTCCGGCCCCTGGCTGCCTGCACAGTGGCGGCGCTGGTGGTGGGCGTTGTTGCTGGCATTCGTCCCGATCCATCTCGTCGTCAGCGCGGTGGTGCCTGCCCGGTCGCTGCTCGGGCTCGCCGTAGGGTGGTTCATCGGCGCGCTCGTCGTCCTCGTCGTCGGCACACCCGCACTCGAGGTGCCACTCGACGGTGCGGTGCGGGCGCTGACCCGGCGCGGTTTCCGGGTGTCGGCGCTGACGGTGGTCCGCCCGGCCGGGCGCGGACCGTTGGTGCTCACCGCGACCGAGGACGCGGACGCCGGCGGGACGGACTGGTCGGCCGGAACCGCCACCGTCGAACTGTACGGGCCGCACCAACGCGGCGGCGGCGCCCTGCGGCAGTTCTGGAGCAAGCTGCGACTGCGCGACAGCGAAACCGCGCCGCTGCAGACCTCGATGCAGCGCGCCGTCGAACATCGCGCGTTGATGGCTGTCGCCGTGGGCGACCTGGCGCTGGCCAACACCTCACCGATCGCGATGGCGACCCTGGACCGGGGATGGACGCTCTACGCGCACAAGCCGTCACTCGGCGTCACGATCGACGAGTGTGTCGACGAGTTACCTGTGACGCGGGTGTGGGATTCGCTCGGCGTGCTGCACAGCCACCAGATCTCCCACGGCGACCTGCGCGCCAAGGAGATCAGCGTCGTCGACGGAACCCCGATGTTCGGCGGTTTCACCTATTCCGAGTACGGCGCCTACGACGGCCATCTGCACACCGACATCGCGCAACTGTTGCTGACGACGACCGACCTCTACGGCGCCGAATCGGCGGTACGCGCGGCGATCACGGTGTTCGGCAACGAGACAGTGCTGGCGGCTTCGCGCCGTCTGACCAAATCCGCCGTGCCGAGACGTGTTCAGGCGGCGGTACACGACGCGGGTACGGCGCTGTCGACCGCCCGCGACGAAGTCAAGCGGCAGACCGGTGCCGACCAGATCAAGGCGGAGACCATCACCCGGTTCACCCGCAGCCAGCTCATCCAGATGGTCCTGCTGGTCGCGCTGGTCTACGTCGCGTACCCGTTCATCGCGTCGGTACCGGTGTTCTTCTCCGAGCTGCGTTCGGCGAACTGGTGGTGGGCACTGGCCGGGCTCGCAGTGTCCGCGCTGAAATACCTCGGCGCGGGCGCTGCGCTGTGGGCGTGCGCGGACGGTCTGGTGAAGTTCCGCAACCTGGCCATCATGCAGGTGGCGAACACGTTCGCCGCGACGACCACCCCGGCCGGCGTCGGCGGTCTCGCCCTGAGCACCCGGTTCCTGCAGAAGGGCGGGCTGGGCGCGCTGCGTGCCACCACCGCCGTCGCACTTCAACAGTCGGTGCAGGTGATCACCCACATCACCCTGCTGATCATCTTCAGCGCGGCGGTGGGCGCGTCGGCCAACCTGTCACGGTTCGTGCCGAGCAGCACCGTGCTGTACCTGATCGCCGGTGCGGCGCTCGGCGCGATCGGCATATCGCTGTTCGTCCCCAAACTGCGCCGTTGGCTGGCGACCGCGGTCCGGCCCCGTCTCGAGGAGGTCTTCGCCGACCTCCGTGAGCTCGCCGGCGAACCCAAACGCCTCGCGGTGATCGTGCTCGGTTGCGCCGCAACGACGCTCGGGGCCGCCCTGGCGTTGTGGGCGAGCATCGAAGCGTTCGGCGGCGACGTCAGCTTCGTCACCGTCACGATCGTGACGATGGTCGGCGGCACGCTGGCCGCGGCAGCACCCACACCGGGCGGCGTCGGCGCGGTGGAAGCCGCGCTCATCGGTGGCCTCGCCGCGTTCGGCGTGCCCGCGGCGGTGGCGGTGCCCTCGGTGCTGCTGTACCGAATCCTCACCTGTTGGCTGCCGGTGTTCGTCGGCTGGCCGATCATGCGGTGGCTGACCCGCAACAACATGATCTAGCGCCTTCGCCGTACCTTTGCCGCGGAATAGCGTTCCGGGCAGTGATCGAGCCCCCGATCGCAACCCGGAACGCTATTCCGCGGCCAGTCAACCGTGCTGAGCCCGGCGAAACCGGCTGCCAAGCATTACGTGGTGGCTACGAAGAGTAATCTCCCCGAAACCCGCGCATGGTTTCCTCCCATCAGACGTTGTTTCATACGAGAGATCATGCTGGAGGCCCCATGACGAGTACCGCCGCACCACCCTTCCTGGTGACATCCGGCTTCTGGCAGTCGCTGCCGCGGATGCCGCTGGAGCAGTATCCGGGCACCGAGGGCTTCATCGACGACGTCTACGCCAACCCGGGCGGGGTGCCGATGCGCTCGGGCTACTTCGAACTGCGCAACACCGACGCCGCACTCGACTACTACTACGACTACGACGAGATGAAGATCGTCCTGGAAGGCGAGTTCCGCCTGGAGAACCCCGACACCGGCCAGGTGCAGATCGCCAAGGCCAAGGATGCGATCTTCTTCCCGAAGGGCTCCCGCATCCTGTTCTCCACCCCGGATCGCGCGCTGGCGTTCTACGTCGGCTACCGCTCCTTCGCCCCGTGATCTTGTTGTAAGACAACATGGTCGAGCGCTTCCGCGTCGCCCCCGGGTCGGTCACCGCGCTGAGGGTAGCCGGTGGCGATCGGCTCGAGGTGATCGATCGCTACGGCCGCCAGCCTGCCGAACTGACGGTCCTCGCCGCCGACCCCTGGGCGGTCCCCGATGTACGGCCCGACGCCGCGGCCACGGTATTGCGCCGCCTGTTCGCCGGTCCCGACGAAAACGGCTACGCCGCAGGCCGGATCCTGACGATGCTGGCCGGTCACCACGTCGACCAGCGCGACGCGGTGGCGCTGCGGTTGTTCGGTGACGGCTCACCGGCGGGTGCCAGGGCGGGCTTCACCGTCGACGACGACGCGGTCGTTCTGGTCGCCGCGCCGGCAGTGCCGATGTGTCTGTCGGATAGCGACCCGAACCCGCCCTCGGAGGTGCTCGTCGAGGTGCACCGCGCCGACCCGTCACGTCCGGTCGGCCGCGAGCTTTCGGAACCGCTGGCAGAACCGTTGTGGGACATGCGCATCGATGCCTCGACCGCGTCGTCGTATGAGGTGCGCGCCGGGCAGTTCGTCCAGATCATCGACGTGGACGGGCGGCAGTGCTCGGACTTCCTGGCGTTCGACGCCGGCGCGCTCGGTGACGGCGCCGAGTTCGGCCTCGATGCCGCCACCACCCGCACCATCGGTGGGGCCGCCTACCCGCAGCCGGGACTGTCCGGCAAGTTCTACGACAGCCGCGCTCACCCGCTCGTCGAGGTGGTGCGCGACACCGTGGGCCGCCACGACACATTCGCGCTGGCCTGCACAGCGAAGTACTACGCCGACCTGGGTTATCCGGGCCACGTGAACTGCACCGACAACTTCAACGCCACCCTCGCGGGCTTCGGGGTCACCGCCCGCCGGGGCTGGCCGGCGCTGAACCTGTTCTACAACACCGCATTCGACGCCCAGCACCAGTTGATCACCGACGAGCCGTGGTCGCGCGCCGGTGACTACGTGCTGCTGCGGGCGTGCACCGATCTGGTCTGTGCGTCGTCGGCATGTCCCGACGACATCGATCCCGCCAACGGCTGGACGCCCACCGACATCCACATTCGCGTCTACGACTCCACCAGGAGGTTCTCTGTGGCGGTGGGACACCGGCTGACCCCGGACGCCGAACCCGTGCTCACGAGGTCCACGGCCTTCGCGCCCCGAACCGAGAAGTTGACGGGCCGATTCGCCGAGTATCGGGGGTACTGGCTGCCCACCGAGTTCGACAACTTCGGCACGCACCAGGAGTACTGGGCGTGCCGCGAACGCGTGGCCGTGACGGACCTGTCGGCCCTGCGCAAGTTCGAGGTGCTCGGCCCGGACGCCGAGACGCTGCTGCAGACCGCGCTCACCCGTGACATCCGCCGGCTGGCGCGCGGTCAGGTCGTGTACTCGGCGATGTGCACCGAGACCGGCGGGGTCGTCGACGACTGCACCGTGCTGCGTCTCGGTGACAACAACTTCCGCTTCATCGGCGGCGATCCCCACGACGGCAGCTGGCTGCGCACCCAGGCCGAAACGTCGGGGCTGCAACAGGTCTGGGTCAAGGACTCCACCGACCAGATGCACAACATCGCCGTCCAGGGTCCTGCCAGCAGGGACCTGCTCGCCGGTCTGATCTGGAGTCCGCCCGGTCGGTCGGCACTGCGTGACCTGGGGTGGTTCCGTTTCCTGATCGGGCGTCTCGGCGGTCCCGACGGGCTGCCGTTGCTGGTGTCGCGGACCGGCTACACCGGGGAACTCGGTTACGAGTTGTGGGTGCACCCCGACGACGCAGGGACGCTCTGGGACGCCGTGTGGGATGCCGGCGAGCCGTACGGGCTGGCCCCGCTCGGCCTGGACGCCCTCGAGTTGCTGCGGGTCGAGGCGGCCCTGGTGGCCGCAGGCCACGAGTTCGACGATCAGACCGACCCGTTCGAGGCCGGCATCGGATTCACCGTGCCGTTGAAGACCAAGACCGACGATTTCATCGGCCGGACCGCGCTGCTCGAACGCAAGGCACATCCGCAGCGCACGCTGGTCGGGCTGCGACTGGACGGCAACGAGGTGGCCGGACACGGTGACTGCGTGCACATCGGTCGCTCACAGGTGGGCGTGGTCACCAGCGGCGTCCGCTCACCGCTTCTCGGTGCCAGTATCGCGCTGTGCCGCATGGCCGTTCAGCATGCCGAGCCGGGCACTCGGGTCGAAGTCGGCAAGCTCGACGGCCACCTCAAGCGGATCGGCGCCACCGTCACCGTCATCCCTTTCTACGACCCCGACAAGTCCCGTCCCCGCGCGTGAGCGCAGCACCTAGGAGGAATTCATGTCCCGAACGGCCATCATCGGCGCAGGCCCCTGCGGCCTGGCCCAGCTGCATGCGTTCGAGCAGGCTCGACTGGACGGAGTCGACGTCGGCGAGGTGGTGTGTTTCGAGAAGCAGAGCGACTGGGGTGGACTGTGGAACTACACCTGGCGCACCGGCCTCGATCCGCACGGAGATCCGTTGCACGGCAGCATGTATCGCTACCTGTGGTCCAACGGGCCCAAGGAGTGTCTGGAGTTCGCCGACTATCCGTTCGACGAGCACTTCGGCGGCCCGATTCCATCGTTCCCGCCCCGCGAGGTGCTCTACGACTACATCGTCGGGCGTGCCAAGAAGAGCAATGTGCGACAGTTCATCCAGTTCGACACCGCAGTCCGGGACGTCACCTTCGACGACGGCACCTTCACCGTCACGGTCGAATCGTGGGAGAAGGGCGACGGCTCTCTGCGCACCGAGGCCTTCGACCACGTCATCGTCGCGACCGGCCACTTCTCCACCCCCATCGTGCCCGAATACCCGGGTTTCGAGTACTTTCCGGGGCGCATCCTGCACTCGCACGATTTCCGCGACGCCGTCGAGTTCGCCGGCAAGGACCTGCTGATCCTCGGCAGCAGCTACTCGGCCGAGGACATCGCCCTGCAGACGCGCAAGTACGGTGCCCGTTCGGTCACCGTGTCCTACCGCAACTCCCCGATGGGCTTCGGCTGGCCCCACGGCATCTCCGAAGTCCCTGCGCTGCAGCATCTCCAGGACCGCACCGCACACTTCGCCGACGGCACCAGTCGCAGCGTCGACGCGATCATCCTGTGCACCGGCTACCAGCACCACTTCCCGTTCATCGACCCGGACCTGCGGCTGTCGACGACCAACAACCTCTATCCCGAACGGCTCTACAAGGGCGTGGTCTGGACCGCCAACCCGAAGCTGATGTACCTGGGCATGCAGGACCAGTACTACACGTTCAACATGTTCGACGCCCAGGCCTTCCTGGCCCGCGACGTGGTGCTGGGTCGGTTTCAGCTGCCCACGGCAGAGGCGATGGACGCCGACGTCGCCGAGTGGCGCACCCGATACGCCGCGGTGGCCGGGGTGATGGAGCAAATCGACTTCCAGACCGACTATGTCCGCGACCTGACGACGTTGACCGACTACCCGGCGTTCGACCTCGAGCTGGTGCGCCGGCACTTCGTCGATTGGGAACACGACAAGGACGCGAGTATCACCGGTTACCGCGATCGTTGCTTCACCTCGCCGTGCACCGGCACCGTCGGCCCGCCACCGCACACCACGTGGTGGGACGAGCTCGACGACAGCCTGGCTCGGTTCCTGCGCCGGTGACTGCATCGTCTACGGTGCAGGGGTGGTCCACATCACGACATTGGTCAGCGCCGCGGGGACGGACGGGTGAGCCCCCAGAAGATCGCCGTCATCCCCGGCGACGGGATCGGCCGCGACGTGACGACGTCGGCTCGCGCGGTGCTCGACGCCGTGGCAGCCAAACACGAAATCGAGTTGGGCTATACCGAATTCGAATGGTCGTGTGAGCGTTACGTCGAGGTCGGCTCGATGATGCCCGACGACGGGCTGGAGACGTTGAGCCAGTTCGACGCCATCCTGCTGGGTGCGGTCGGTTGGCCCGGCGTCGCCGACCACGTGTCGTTGTGGGGTCTGCTGATCCCGATCCGCAGGGCGTTCCGGCAGTACGTCAACCTGCGGCCGATCCGGCTGTTCCCCGGTGTGACGGGGCCGCTGCGCTCGGATGCCGACATCGATTTTGTGGTCGTCCGGGAGAACGTCGAGGGTGAGTACAGCGAGATCGGCGGACGCATGAATCGCGGCCTGCCCGAGGAGCTGGCGGTGCAGGAATCGGTGTTCACCCGCGCCGGGGTGAGCCGTATCGCCGACTACGCGTTCGAGCTCGCCCGGACCCGACGCAACTACGTCACCTCGGCCACCAAGTCCAACGGGATCGTGCACACGCTGCCGTTCTGGGATGAGGTCGTCGCCGAGCGGGCGGCCAACTACCCGCAGGTGCAGTGGGAGAGTGAGCACATCGACGCTCTCGCGGCCAAGTTCGTGCTGCAACCGCAGCGGTTCGACGTCGTCGTGGGTTCGAACCTGTTCGGCGACATCCTCTCCGATCTCGCGGCCGCGGTCGCCGGGTCCATCGGCATCGCACCGTCGGCGAACCTCGACCCGACCAAGCAGCACCCGTCGATGTTCGAGCCGGTGCACGGTTCGGCCCCTGACATCGCCGGGCGTGGAATCGCCAACCCCGTCGGGGCGGTGTGGTCAGCGGCGCTGATGTTGTCGCATCTGGGTCACGGCGCCGCTGCCGACGACGTGATCTCGGCGATGGAGGCGACCCTTGCCCAGCCGGGCACCCGGACCGCGGATCTCGGCGGTACCGCGTCGACCGAGCAGGTCACCGCCTCGCTGGTGGCAGCGCTGAGCTGAGGCGCGGCCTCAGCAGGCCACGCCGGCGAAGACGGCGCCGGTGACCAGTGCGATCAGGATCGCGACGTTCGGCATACCGCTGGACAGCGCGACGAACACCCCGGCCACGGCAGCGATCAGGATGCCGATCATCAGGATCATGACCGCCCAGTTGACCTGGCTGGATGCGCGTACAGCACGTTGCGGTTCGACCTCTTGGGGGACTGTTGCACCCTCGCCCACTGCCACCATGATCGTCCCCTCTGTGACTGCAGACACAATATAACCCCACAATGGTGCACATCACAGTTTTGGCGGTGAGGTTGTGACCTGGCGTCGAGTTCGAAAGCTGCACCAACAGAACTGATTAGGACGGCTAACCGTAGCTGCGGGTTCGGTACCTCGGGTTCGGTACCTTGGGCCTTGGTGACGATCATGAAGCTGGCCGCGCTGACCGCCGTGGCGGCGGTGCTGGTGCAGTGCGCCCCCGCCCCGGGACCGGCCCCGGAGCCTGCCGCGCCGTCACCGACGTCACCGCGAACACCGCCGTCACCGCCGTCAGCCCCCGCGCCGGCGCCACCGGCCCAGCAGCCCGGGCCCGCGACGGTGCACCCGGTCACCGCTGCCGAGTTGGGCACGACGTGGCGTCCGGGTTGCCCGCTGCCACCGGAGGCGCTGCGCCGCGTCGATCTCGACTACTGGGGGTTCGACGAGCAGACCCACCGCGGCCGGCTGGTGGTGCACCAGGACCTGACCGCCGAGCTCATCGAGATCTTCGACCAGTTGTACCGGCTGCGCTTCCCCATCGAACGGATGCGCACCGCCGACCACTACCCCGATGCCGACGACGAGCTGTCGATGCGCGACAACAACACCTCGGCGTTCAGCTGCAGGGACATCCCCGGGACCGGGAGCTGGTCGCTGCACGCCTATGGCCGGGCGGTCGATATCAACCCCCGGCTGAACCCGTACGTCGACAGTCGCGGCGACTATCAGCCCGCCAATGCTGAGGTGTACCTCGACCGGTCCCGGATCGATCCCGGGCTGCTGCACGACGGTGACCCCGCCGTTCGGGCGTTCACCGACCGGGGCTGGCGGTGGGGCGGTCACTGGCGCACCCCGCTGGACTACCAGCACTTCGAGTACCGGTAGCAGCCCCACCCGGACTGGCCCGAATGTGACCGATGTGTGAACCCCCACGGATTGGCCTTCGTGTCGTACGGTTAGGCGCCTTTCCTGAGGATGGAGGCTGCGCTGCTGTACCGACTCGCTTCGCTGGCTATCGCCGTGCCGCGCCGCATCTTGGTGGCTGCGGCGCTAATGACGGTTGCCCTCGGCATATTCGGCGTGCCCATCGCCAAGGACCTGTCCCCCAGCGGTTTTCAGGATCCAGACTCCGAATCCACCCGCGCCGCCGAAGTTCTCACCGAGAAGTTCGGCCGGGGCGACGTCCAGATGCTCATCGTCGTCTCGTCGCCCGACGGCATCGACAGCCCCGCCGCCCGCGAGGCCGGCACCGGCATCGTCGATCAGCTCGGCGACAACCCGCACGTCGCCGACGTCTCCTCGCCCTGGTCCTCGCCGTCCGCCGCGGCGGCCGACCTCGTCAGCGGCGATCGCACCGCGGGACTGATTATCGCCGTGATCACCGGCACCGAAGCCCAGCAGCAGGTGTACGCCGCGGAGATCTCCGAGCAGGTCACCCGCGACGCGGAGAGCGCCGGCGGGGTGACGGTGCGCACCGGCGGCACCGCGATGGTCAACGTCCAGATCACCGCGCAGTCCCAGCGCGATCTGCTGCTGATGGAGTCGCTGGCCATTCCGCTGATCTTCCTGGTGCTCGTCTGGGTGTTCGGCGGGCTGCTGGCTGCGGCGGTGCTGCAGATGTTCGGCCTCGGCCTGACGCTGGCCGTGCTGGTCGACGCCACCCTGGTGCGCATGGTGCTGGTGCCGGCGTTCATGCACCTCATGGGGAGGTGGAACTGGTGGGCGCCGCACTGGCTCGGCCGGGTGCACAACCGTCTTGGCTTCAGCGAGGCGCCGGGGCACGGACCTACAATGACAGCTACACGGAGCAGGTGATCCACGTGACCGACACGAATCCGATCAGCGTCATCGCAGGTGTTCAGGGCGCGCTGCCGCCGCACCGCTACCCCCAGCACGAGATCACCGAAACCTTCCTGGCCATCCCGGCCTTCGCCGACCTCGGCGACGTCGTGCGGGCGCTCCATCAGAACGCCAAGGTCAACAGCCGCCACTTCGTGCTCCCGCTGGAGCGCTATCCGACCCTGACCGATTTCGGCGACGCCAACAACCTCTACCTCGACCATGCGGTGGACCTGGTCTGCGAGGCGCTCACCGCGGCGCTCGACGAAGCAGGCGTAACGCCAGGCGATCTCGACCTGATCACGACGACACCGTCACCGGCGTCGCGGTGCCGTCGCTGGACGCGCGGATCGCGGGCCGGTTGGGACTGCGCCCCGACGTGCGTCGGGTGCCGCTGTTCGGCCTGGGCTGCGTGGCCGGCGCGGCCGGCATCGCCCGCATGCACGACTACCTACGTGGCGCACCCGATGACCTCGCCGCGCTGGTGTCGGTGGAACTGTGCTCGCTGACCTACCCGGCCGCCGAGTCGACGATGGCCAGCCTGGTGGGCAGCGCGCTGTTCGGCGACGGAGCGGCGGCGGTGATCGCCGCCGGTGAGAATCGCGCCGCCGAGATCGACGCCACCGGACCCGAGGTGCTCGCTTCGCGCAGCAGGATGTATCCCGACTCGTTGGACACCATGGGCTGGAAGGTCGGCCGCAACGGGTTTCAGCTGATCCTCTCGCCGGACCTGCCCGAACTCGTCGAGCGTTACCTGGCCGACGACATGACCGGCTTCCTGGGCGATCACGACCTCACCGTCGCCGACATCGCGGCGTGGGTGTCCCATCCGGGTGGACCCAAGGTCATCGAGGCGTCACCGCAACGCTCGGATTGCCCGACGACGCGCTGGAGTTGACGTGGCGGTCGCTGGCCGAGGTGGGCAACCTGTCGTCGTCGTCGTCGGTGCTGCATGTGCTGCGCGACACCCGCGCCAAGAAGCCGACCGCGGGTGAGCCGGGGCTGCTGATGGCGATGGGGCCGGGCTTCTGCTCCGAACTCGTGCTGCTGCGTTGGCGCTGAGCATGCTCGCCTACACCGTGCTGATCGCCGCGGTTGCCCTGGAGCGGGTGGCTGAACTCGTGGTGTCGCAACGGAACCTGAAGTGGAGCCGATCCCGCGGCGGTGTCGAGTTCGGCGCCCGACACTACCCGGCGATGGTCGTGCTGCACACCGCGCTTCTCGCCGGTTGCCTGTTCGAGGCCGCCCACCGTGAGTTCATCCCGGCCCTGGGCTGGCCGATGCTGGCCGTCGTGGTCGCCGCGCAGGCGCTGCGCTGGTGGTGCGCTGGTGGTGCATCACCACGCTGGGACGGCAGTGGAACACCCGCGTCGTGGTCGTCCCCGACGCGGGCCGGATCACCGGCGGCCCGTACCGGTTCCTGTCACATCCCAACTACGTCGCGGTCGTCGTCGAGGGCATCGCACTGCCGCTGGTGCACAGTGCCTGGATCACCGCGGTGGTGTTCACGGTGCTCAACGCCGCCCTGCTGTGGGTCCGGGTCTCGGTCGAGAACACCGCCCTCGAGTCGCTGTCATGATCGACCTGGTGGTCGCCGGCGGCGGGCCGGCCGGCCTGTCCACCGCCATCCACGCCGCCCGCGCGGGCTGGAGGTCGTCGTCGTCGAGAAGCGCAGCGGACCGATCGACAAGGCGTGCGGCGAAGGCCTGATGCCGCACGCGGTGCGCCAACTCGACCTGCTCGGCGCCCGACCGGCGGGCAGAGCGTTCCGCGGCGTGTCCTATCTGCAGGGCCACCGATGCGTCACAGCGCAGTTCGGTTCCGGCTCCGGGCTGGGTGTGCGGCGCAAATCGTTGCACGCGGCGCTGCTGCAGCAGGCGGCGTCAGCCGGCGTCTCACTGGTGCACGACAAGATCGGCGCGATCACCCAGGGCGCGGACTCGGTGTCGGTCAACGGGATCCGCGCCCGCTATCTCGCGGCCGCCGACGGGTTGCACTCCCCTGTCCGGGCCGCCCTCGGCCTGGAGGCAGGTGCGGCCCGCACCCGGCGCTGGGGCCTCAAACGGCACGTCGCGGTGTCACCGTGGAGCGATGTTGTCGAGGTGTACTGGTCTGCTGAACCCGGGGCCGGAGAGGCTCACGTGACACCGGTCGCCGACGACTGTGTGGGCATCGCGATCCTGACCTCCGAGCAGGGACGCTTCGAGCAGCACCTGGCCGCGTTCCCGGCGCTGCGCGACCGCATCGACGGGCTCGCGCACCAGCCCGACATGGCAGCCGGCCCGCTGCGGCAGAAGGTGCGCAGCCGGGTGGCGGGGCGGGTGCTGCTGGTCGGTGACGCGGCAGGCTACGTCGACGCACTGACCGGCGAGGGCCTCGGGCTGGCATTCGCGGCGTCCCGGCTGCTGGTCGACAGCGTCGTCGCCGACCGCCCCGGTGACTACGAGCGGCGATGGCGCCGCGCCACCCGCCGCTACCGGCTCATGACCGCGGGGATGTTGCACGCGAGCACCTCACCGCTACGCCCGCTGATCGTGCCCGCCGCCGACGGCCTGCCGCGAGTGTTCACCGGCCTGGTGAAGATGCTCGCCGACTGACACGACGTCCCTGTCTGCCACCGAGATTCGGTTGCGCCCTTCGGCTTTGGCGGTGTAGAGAGCCTGGTCGGCACAGTCGAGCAGTTCGGTGACCGCGGCATCCGGGTCGGCGTCGCGGTAGCCCAGCTCGTCGCGGGGCCGCACCGTGCACACCCCGATGCTGATCGTGACGACTCCGGAGGACGAGTCGGGATGCGGGATCGCGAGCGCACGAATCGCCGAGGACAAGCCGGCCGCGAAGGCGGGCGGATCCGCACACCCGGCCAGCACGACCGCGAATTCCTCACCGCCGTAACGGGCCGCGACACAGGTGTCCGGTTCGGCCAGGTGCGCCAGCACGTCGGCCACCTCGCGCAGGCACTCGTCGCCGGCCTGGTGCCCGAAGTGGTCGTTGAACCCCTTGAAGTGGTCGACGTCGACGAACAACGCCGTCACCGGCTGCTCGAGTTCATGGGCACGCTGCCAGATCCCGCGCGCCCGCGCGGCCAGGCCGCGCCGGTTCGGCAGCCGGGTGAGGGCATCGGTGTTGGCCATGTCGGTGAGCGACTCCTGCACTTCGCGCTCCAGGGTGACGTCGCGCAGGATGACGGCGAAGAACCCCTTCGATGCCTGCCGGCTGTGCGCGACGAACCAGGACCACGACCCGTCGTAGCCGCGCACCCGGAACGGCGCCGACGCCCCGGACCGGCCGGAGATCAGTCGCTCGGCGACCAGGTGGCGGTCGTCGGGGTGGATGTGGCGCAACCACTCCGTCTGCGCGATCCGGCCTTCACGCGGCTCGATGTTCGGCTGGCCACCCGACGCGTGGTGCAGGACGTTGCCCGACGAGTCGAGGACCAGCACGAGATCGCCCGTCAGCTCGGCCACCAGGCCGTAGATCTCGTGGCTGGCGTGGTCCAGCGCGGTGAGCCGGTTCCTGTCCTCCAGCGCCGCGGCGATGGTCACCACCATGGCATAGCCGGCGAGGAGGAATACCTGGGCGTTGATCATCGCCTGGGTGGGGTCGGCCGTGTCGCCGAGGAACGGTCCGTAACCGGCGAAAGTGGAGCCCAGGATGATCACCGCGCCGACCGCCATCTGCCAGAAGGCCGCCGCGATACCCGCGTCGATGAGGACGAGCAGGGCGGGCACCCCGGTGAGGAACAGCAGCACGAAGTTCGACTCGGCGGCAGCAACCAGGCACAGCGCGATCATCAGCACCGAGAAGCCGGCCGTCGTCGCGCGCTGCCGCCAGGACTGCCGGCGCCAGGAGTGCCGCCAACGCAGCATCACCGGCGTCAGGAACGCGATCCCGACCGCCTCGGCGAGGTACCAGATCAGTGCGACGGTGGCCAGCGACCGCACATCGGTGCGGCCCTGCTCGTGCACCACGACACTGACCACGCCGATCGCACCGGCCAGTGCCGGCGCGACCACGACGCCGTAGATGACGAACCGGCGCCAGCTGCGCAGCGAATCATTGCGCCCCCGCACCCAATCCTGATCCGGCTGCAGCACCCACGCCGCGAACACCACTGCGGTCACGGTGGACAGCGCGGCCAGCTCCGGGCGCTGCCCGAGGACCAGCCAGGCGGGTCCGTACTGGAAGACCGCGAACGACATCAGGTAGACCGACCAGTGCCGGCGGCGCGCGGTGAGCAGCGCCACCAGCTGCGGTGCCGCGGCCAACCAGACCACGGTGAAGGTGCGGCCGTCGACCAGGGCCAGCCAGCGCACCAGGTAGGACGCCGCGGCAACCCCCGCCGTCCAGCCCAGCAGATGCCACAGCGGCGGCAGCAGATCGGCGGTGGTCAACCGGGCCCGCAGACCAGCCCACCGACCGGCTACGCCGGTCAACGCGGGTGGCGCGCCCGTCGACATGTGTCCAGTCAACCGCGTGGTCGTTGATCTCGACAGCGGTTTCGACGGCCCGGTCCGGATTGTCCCGAGCTTGCGCGGAGTTCACACCCTGGACGCCTTCAGGAAACACGGGACCGACAGAATGACCCGGCCGTGCCACTTCGGCCAGACCGCAGGAGACCCAGTGACCGATCTCGCGAACCCCGCCGCCGGATCGACGGAGGTCAACGGTGCGCAACTCGGGCCGACGGGGCAGACGCGCACCGGCATGACCGCCGACGCGTTGCGTCACGCGGTGTCGGATCATCTGCTGTACTCGATCGCCCGCCCACCCCAGGTGCTGACGCCCGAGCACTACTACCGGGCGCTGTCGCTGGCGGTCCGCGACCGCATGCAGAAGCGGTGGATGGCCACGACGCAGAACTGGCTGGACCTGTCGGCGAAGGTGACATGCTACCTGTCGGCGGAGTTCCTGATGGGTCCGCAGTTGGGGAACAACCTGCTCAACCTCGGTATCGAGGACGCGGCACGCGAGGCGTTGGCGGACCTGGGTCAGGACCTGGACGTCATCCTGGACTGCGAGGGTGAGCCCGGGCTGGGCAACGGCGGCCTCGGCCGGCTGGCCGCCTGCTACCTGGACTCGATGGCCACGCTGGAGCGGCCGTCGATCGGCTACGGCATCCGCTACGAGTTCGGCATCTTCACCCAGGAGATCACCGACGGCTGGCAGACCGAGAAGACCGACAACTGGCTGACCCACGGCAACCCGTGGGAGATCGACAAGCCGGACGCCACCTACTTCGTGAACTGGGGCGGCCGCACCGAGGAGTACCAGGACGTGACCGGCAGGTTCCGGGTGCGGTGGGTTCCGCAGCGGGTCCTCAAGGGCGTCTCCTATGACACCCCGGTACAAGGCTACGGCGTCAACACCTGCAACACCCTCACGCTGTGGAGCGCGCGGGCGGTGGAGTCGTTCGCGCTGGACGCCTTCAACACCGGCGACTTCTACAAGGCCGTCGACGAAGAGGTCGTCTCCGAGACGGTGTCCAAGGTGCTCTACCCGAACGACGAACCCGAGGCGGGCAAGCGGCTGCGGCTGTTGCAGCAGTACTTCTTCGTGACGTGCTCACTGCAGGACATCCTCAACATCCACCTGCAGCGGGCACACCTGCCGCTGAGCGCGCTGCCGGACAAGTGGGCGATCCAGCTCAACGACACCCACCCGTCGATCGCGGTGGCCGAGCTGATGCGGTTGCTGATCGACGACCACCAGCTGTCCTGGGACGAGGCGTGGGACCTGACCGTGCGCACGTTCGGCTACACCAACCACACGCTGCTTCCCGAGGCGCTGGAGACCTGGCCGCTGGCCATGTTCGGCGAGGCGCTGCCACGTCACCTGGAGCTGATCTACGAGATCAACGAGCGCTTCCTCGACGAGGTGCGGGCGCAGTTCCCCGGCGACGAGGACCGGGTGGCGAGGATGTCGCTGATCGGCGAGGACGGCGGCAAGTGCGTGCGGATGGCGCATCTGGCCACCGTCGGCAGCCACGCGGTCAACGGGGTCGCGGCGCTGCATTCCGAGCTGCTCAAGGCCAGCGTCCTCAAGGACTTCCACGAGATGTGGCCGCAGCGGTTCGGCAACGTCACCAACGGCGTCACCCCGCGGCGGTTCCTGGCGTTGTCCAACCCCGGTCTGCGCCGGCTGCTCGACGACACCATCGGCCCCGGGTGGCTGACCAACCTGCAGCGGCTCAAGGGGCTGGAGTCCTTCGTCGACGATCCGGCTTTTCGGCAGCGGTGGCGAGAGGTCAAACGCGCCAACAAGTCCCGGCTTGCGGAGTACCTGCACTCGTCGACGGGCATCGAGCTGGACCCGACATGGATGTTCGACGTCCAGGTCAAGCGGATCCATGAGTACAAGCGCCAGCACCTGATGGTGCTGCACATCATCACGCTGTACCACCGCCTCAAACGCAACCCCGGATCGGCGATCCCGCCACGGGTGTTCATCTTCGGCGGCAAGGCCGCGCCCGGCTACTTCATGGCCAAGCGGATCATCAAGCTGATCAACGCCGTCGGCGAAACGGTGAACGCCGACCCGGAGGTCAACCGCTGCCTCAAGGTGGTGTTCCTGCCGAACTTCAACGTCAAGAACGCCCATCTGGTCTACCCGGCGGCCAATCTGAGCGAACAGATCTCGACCGCGGGCAAGGAGGCGTCGGGTACCGGCAACATGAAGTTCATGATCAACGGCGCGTTGACGATCGGCACTCTCGACGGCGCCAACGTCGAGATCCGCCAGGAGGCGGGTGCGGAGAACTTCTTCCTGTTCGGGTTGACCGAGGGCGAGGTCGCGAAGGTCAAGGCCGAGGGTTACCGGCCGCTGAGCTATGTGGCCGACGATCCGGAGTTGGCGGCGGTACTGGAGTTGATCGCCCGCGGCGAGTTCACGCACGGCGACACCGAGGTGCTGCGGCCGCTGGTCGACAACCTGGTCCAGCACGATTCGTTCCTGACGCTGGCCGACTACCGGTCCTACATCGACTGCCAGGACGAGGTCTCGCGGGCCTGGCAGGACCGCGACACCTGGTCCCGGATGTCGATCCGCAACACCGCACGCAGCGGCATGTTCTCCAGCGACCGGGCGATCAGGGAGTACTGCGACGAGATCTGGGGTGTCGGCCCGATGTCGGTCGACGTCTAGCCTCCCGGCCCGTTTCCCGAGCCCCCGGCCCGTTTCCCGCCGGAACGGTATTCCAGCAGACAAATGCCGGCCACGGACCTGCTGGAATGCAGTTCCGGCGGGTGGGCCATCTGATCGGACCCGGGCTCCGAATACGGAGTACCAGCATCTGATCGAGGAGAACACTTGCGCGTCACCAGCGGCACCGCACCCACGACGAACTCGCCGTCGGTGCAGCCATGGCGGTGGATCACCGTCGCCCTGGCCCTGACCCAGCTGGTCGCGCCGCTCGTGGTCACCGCGCTGGTGGGCGATTTCCTGCAGACCGGCGCCACCAACCAGGCGCTGATCACCCCGGCGGGTTACGCGTTCAGCGTGTGGGGGCTGATCACACTGCTGAGCGCGGTCACCGCGGCGGGGGTGCTGCGTCTCGGACTCGGCTCGCCGTGGGAGTCCAGCCTGCTGATCGACGCGTGCCTGGTGTTCGTCGGCTACAGCGTGTGGCTCGCGGTGGCGGCCCAGGGCTGGCTGTGGGCCAGCGTGGTGGTCGCGGCAGTGATGGTGGGTGCGCTGACCCACATCCTGCTGCTGCTGGTCCGACGCCGCGACGACCTGACCTGTCCGTCCTGGCTGGCAACCCTGGCGACGGTGAGCTTCGGTCTGTACCTCGGCTGGTTGGGCGCGGCCATCTTCGCCAATGTGGCTGCCGCGCTGATCGGTTCCGGGGTCTCGGCGACCGGGGTGTGGTGGCAGTTGGTGCTTCTGGTCGCGGCCGCGGCATTCGCGGTGCTGCTGACCACCATGCTGCGCGGGACCTCGGGCCACCTCGCCGGCGTGCTGTGGGCGCTGGCGGCCATCACGATCGGCGCCGGCCAGCGGGACAGCACCGTCGTCTCGGTGACGGCCGGCGCGGCGGCCCTGGTGGTGCTCGCCGCCGCCCTGCGAGTTCGGCGTGCTCGTCGCTGAGCCTTCTTTCCGGCGATCGAAAACCATTGGCGCGCCGCCCGCCTGGTATGCCACCCTCGGCGGATGGTCGATGTCGAGGCGTTCCGACGCGACGGATTCGTCAAGGTCGAGCAGGCCGCGCCGCGCGCCGTCGCCGACGCCGCCCGGATGCTGTTGTGGCAGCAACTCGGTGTGTCACCCGATGATCGGAGCACGTGGACCCAACCGGTGATGTGGGCAGCCGACATGACAGGAGCGGGACCGTTCGGCGAGTTGGTCCGCAGCCCCCGTCTCGCCGATGCACTGGACGCGGTCTGCGGTGTCGGCGGATGGCAACCGCGCGGGTCGTTGGGCAACATTCCGGTGCGCTTCCCGGTAACGCCACCCGCCGAGGACCGCGGCTGGCACATCGACCTGGACACCCCGCAGCCCGACGGGTCGTGGGCGGTCACCGGCCGGCCGCACACAATGCTGCTGTTGACGCTGCTCTCGGAGGTGACGATCGACGACGCGCCGACGCGGATCCGGGCCGGCTCCCATCACGACGCCGCCGCCGTCCTCGACGAGACTCCGCTGGACGCGGTCACCGCCGGCGGCCTCGTCGACAGCGCGAGCCGGGCGCGGCCGGTGGTGCACGCGACGGGCGCGCCGGGTGACATGTACCTGGTGCACCCGCTCACCGTGCACGCCGCCGACGAACACCGCGGCAGCACGCCACGATTCATGGCCCAGGCGCCGATCGTCACCGCGAATCCGGCGCGCTGACGCACCCTGCGCGTTGCGAAACGCGCCCGATTCGCCAACATCACAACCCGGTCACTACCCCGCGCGGCCCTGCGACAGCCTCGTCGGGCGCTGTTACGTTCGCGCCCGTGTTGTTCTTCAGGCATCGGGTCCGCCGCGCCGGTGCACAGCTGGCCGTCGCGGTGCTGCTAGCTGCCGGCCTGACCACCATCACTGTCCCGCAGGCCGAGGCGTTCTCCCGCGACGGGCTGCCCATCGAACAACTCGACGTGCCGTCGCCGGCGATGGGACGCGACATCCGCGTCGAATTCCAAGGCGGCGGGCCGCATTCGGTGTTGCTACTCGACGGTCTGCGTGCCCAGGACGACTTCAATGGCTGGGACATCAACACGGCGGCGTTCGAGTGGTTCCACGACTCCGGGATCTCGGTGATCATGCCCGTCGGCGGACAGTCCAGCTTCTACTCCGACTGGTACCGGCCGGCGAAGAACAACGCGGGCACAGTGACGTACAAGTGGGAGACGTTCCTGACCCGGGAGCTCCCGACCTGGCTGGCCGCCAACAAGGGCCAGGACCCGTTCGGCAACGCCGTCGTCGGCTTGTCGATGTCGGGCAGCAGCGCATTGACGATGGCCGCCTGGCACCCGCGCCAGTACAAGTTCGCTGCCTCACTGTCGGGCTATCTGGCGCCGTCGCGCGGTCTTTGGCCGACGATGATCGACATCGCGATGCAGGACGCCGGGGGCTTCGACTCCCTGGACATGTGGGGCAGCCCCGGCTCCGGAGCCTGGCAGCGCAACGACCCGACCGTGAACGTCAACCGGCTGGTGGCCAACCGGACCGCGCTGTGGATCTACTGCGGCAACGGTGTCACCTCGGACCTCGACACCAGCAGGGATTTCGGTGCGAACTTCGGCGCACAGTATCTGGAGAACATCACCGTCAGCACCAACAAGGAGTTCCAGGAGAAGTACCTGGCCGCCGGCGGGCGCAACGCCGTATTCAACTTCCCGCCCAACGGAACCCACAGCTGGGGCTACTGGGGTGCGCAGCTCCAGGCGATGAAGGCCGACATGGTGCGCATCCTGACGGCCCCGCCGCCACCGCCACCGCCACCGCCTCCCCCGCTTCCGGGAGCCGCGCCGCCGCCGCCACCACCGCCCGCGGGCTGAGAGCTCACTTGAAGTACGGCTCCAGCAGCGTCGACCACGACCTGTCGAGGAGGATCCACTCGTCCTCACAGCCGTCCGCACGGTCAGCGGTCAGGTCGCCCGACGCGACGAGGTCACCGTTGGCGTCCGGATTCGATCCGTAGATCCAGCACTGCAGGTTGAACACCCGCGTCTCGTCGAGCGAATGCACGTCCGCAAAATCCTCCGGACTCAACTCCACCCGCTGGTCCCCGGACGCACTGAAAGTCCGCGCGAAGTCCTTGACCGCCTGCACCGACTCCGGGTCCGGCTCGCCGCCGTCGTCGGGCTGCAGGAGTACGTATGCGGCGAGCTGGTCGGCGACATCCTCCTCGCGGCCGGTCGCAGGCAGCTCGTAAATGCTGATCACCATGTGACCGACCTCGTGGTAGAAGGTCGCGTACTCCGAGTTCAGCGCCGAGGCGACGGGGTCGGGATCGCCTGCCTCGGTGAAGATCTCCTGCGCCAGAGCGGCGTCCTCGTAGCACAGCGTGATCGACTGGTCTTCCGGATCCCAGAAGGCGTTTGCCTCGTCACACTGCGCGCCCAGCAGCGCGATGTCGGTGGGCAGCATCGGGCCCTCGTTGATGTCGTCGGAAAGATCCTCGAGCAGTTGGTTGTCCTGCATCAGCGTGCGCCCGGCGATCGCCTCGGGACTCTCGGCGTCTTCGTAGGTGAATGTCATCACGCCGTCGTCGGCCGGCGCGTCGCCCTCATCCGCCGCACTCGGGGCCGCGGAATTCCCCGGCGGGGAGGTCGTGACCTCCGGCTGCTGCTGGGCGCCACCGCAACCCACCACCACGAGCCCCGCTGCCAGTATCGGCACCACCCGTGCACGCATCTGCCCACCCCCCGCTCCGCCACCGTGACGGTCGCAGACTATCGCGGGCGGGCGGGATCACCGGGACTACTTGGAGTAATCGGTACTCAACCAGCGCTGCGGCCGCATCCGGATGACGACCGAGGACGGCGTGAGGTTCTCGTCGGCGAACTGGCCGCCGGCCTCAGCGCCGAGATAGCGCACCGCGAGCGCGCGGACCTCGGCGTCGTCGGCGGGCCCGATGCCGGTGACGTCGCCTTCGGCTGTGACGTACTTGTACGGCGGCTGCTCGTCCTGCACCGTGATGGCGAAGCGCCCCGCATCACGAATCAGCTTGTGCTTCAACGACTCCGACTCGGTCCACAGCAGCACTTCACCACCGGGCCGGTAGCCGTACCAGATGGGCACCGCGAGCGGCGCCCGGTCGGGCCGCTCCACCGCGATCACTCCGACGTGCACGTCGGCCAGATACTGCTCACGCTCGTCACCGGTCATCTTCGCCATGCCCAGTGCCAACCACTGCGACGGCCGTCACATTCCCCGTTCCACCGGACGGCTGTGATCAGAACTCCACTGCGACCACGAGCCGGGAAACAGCGCGGCGTGGACGCCGATCGAGGCCAGCGCCGCGATGTTGACCGCGGCGGTGACGCCGGAGCCGCAATACACCGCGACGTCGGTGCCGGCCTTCACCCCGTGGTCGTCGAACAACCGGGTGAGCTCGGGTCCGGAACGCCAGCGGCCGTCCTCGGTCAGCAGCCCGGTGCTGGGGACGTTGCGCGCTCCGGGGATGTGGCCGGCCACCGCGTCGACGGGCTCGACCTCGCCGCGATAGCGCTCCGGGGCCCTCGCGTCGAGGAGCACGGAAGCCTCGAGCGCCCCGTCGGCGCTGACGGTCCTGCGGGCGGCCGCATCGAGGTCGTCGTGTGCGACGGTCACATCCCCGGGCTCCGGAGTGACGGCGTCGGTGTGCAATTCGCCCTTCCAGGCGGACAGTCCGCCGTCGAGGATCCTGACGTCGCTGATGCCGGCGGCGGTCAGCACCCACCACGCGCGCGCCGACCCGGCACGGTTCCAGTCGTCGTAGACCACCACCGGGACGCCGGCACGCACGCCCCAGCGCCGCGCCGCGGCCTGCAGAGCAGGCCCGGACGGCAGCGGATGACGACCACGTCCCGTCTGCGAGTGGTCGGTGAGCTCGTCGTCGAGGGACACGTACACCGCCCCGGGCAGATGGCCGCGTCGGTAGGCCGCGGCGCCGTCGGGTCGGCTGAGCTCCCACCGGACGTCCAGCAGCGTCACCGGTTCGCCGGCCTGCAACCGACGGGCCAGCTCCTCGGCAGTGACCAACACGTCCTCACGCACACCCATCGCGAAATAGTATTCCGGGTCGCGAAAGTTCCCCCGGACACAGCCATGGCTTCACACTCGCGAGGCGGCAATGGGATCGGCGCCAGGTCGTCAACACCCCAGGTGCACAACCGCCGCGCTAACGATGTCGAACGCCAGCGCGACGCCGAATCCCCTCTCCCGGTCGAGGTGGTCGGTCACGTCGGAGGCCGGAGTGCCGCGCTCATCATCGAGCACGCGGTGTGCCCGGCGGTCAGGAGTTCCTGCGACGTCCACGACGTGTGGCGGTCCTCGAGTGCCGCCAGGAAGCTCGCCGTGTCCGCCGCGGCAGGAGCGGCACCGACGAACAGCGCCACGCAGGCCCCGGTCGCCGCTGCCGCAACAAGCCCGGCGGCACGGCTGCGCTGGTACGAACTCACCTCGAAGGTCCTCACGACGTCGGTGCACGAGATCCGATCAGGTTAGCTCATCTAAGTTAACGGGTCGCGCCGGGGGTCACGGTGAACTGGCCAGCGCCAGAACCTCTTCGGCAGACGGGGGGCTCGACGGGTGATACGACAGGCACCACGGCGCGACGACCCGGTGGAAAGCCTCCCCCTCGGTCGCGACGTAGAAGTTGCCGGCCTGCAGCCGGCTGATGTCGGGCACCAGGCCACCCTTGGCGCGCGCCATCTCCCGGGCCGCTTCGATGTGGGCGGGCGAGTTCAGCAGACCGTAGAACTGGGTGGCCGCGTTGCCCGGGATGTGGTTGTGCAGACCCTTGGGCGCCTGGGTGGCGAACACCAACCCGAGCCCGTACTTGCGCGCCTGCGACGACAGCGCCAGCGTGCTGCGCAGCGAGGTGGTGAAACCCTTTGACGGAGCGAAGTTCTGCGCTTCGTCCATGATCAGCAACCCGGACAGCGGCCGCTCACCGGCCGGGTGCTGTTTGATCCACGCGAACAGCGCCATCTGCAGCTGGTTGACGAAGCTCTGCCGCTGCTCGTCCGAGGACAGGCCGATCATGCTGATCACCGACACCCGTGCCCGGTGCCCCTGCGAGGGGGTCAGCAGCACCCCGGGGTCGACGGGCGTGCCTTCCCCGCCGAACATCGGGTCGTTGATCATCGCGGCGCGCAGGTCCTGGGCCAGGTTGTCGGCGATCTTGCGGGCGTCAGCGATGTTGCTGACGTCGTCGGGCAGGTCCGCGAGCAGGTCGACGAAGCCGCCGAGGGTCGGTGCCGGCGTTCTGCCGTATCGCTGCAACGCTTCGCGCAGGACGGCGCGGGCCCGGTTGGCCTTCTGGGTCTGCCCGGAGATCAGCGCCCGTGGTTCGAGCGCAGCGCACGCGGATTCCACGGCGTCGTTGAACTCGTCGTAGTCGTCGAGCACGGAGCTGAAGTCGGGCAGCGGCTGGAACGCCAGCGGACGTCCGGTGGACCGCCGCGGCGTCCAGATCGTCACCTCGGTGTTCGCGAAATATGCTGCGGCCCTCGCATCATCGCGACGATTCCAACCATGTGGCGGCTGCGGCCACGCGGTGCCCAGCCGGGACAGGTCGTTGTTGGTGTCCAGCACGATCGACGAGACACCGCGCAGCGCGCACTCCTCGACCAGTCGGCGGATCAGCACAGTCTTGCCCGATCCCGAGCCCGCGAAGATCGCGACGTGTTTGCGCAGCGCCGACAGCTCGACCGTGACGGGTTCTCTCGAATGCAGGTCGGAGCCCAACGGCATCTTGTCGTCGGACACCTCGACGGCGACCCCCGCGTCCGGCTCCGGCTCCGACTCGGGTTCCGGCTCGAGCGCCGCGGACCCCGACGCGCCGCCGTCGTCGCCGAAGGTGTCGCGCAGCAGCGCCAACCCGTGCGCCGGCCGGCGGGCCTGCAGCCACGCCGGCAGTGCCGGGTCGTCGTCGTTGATCAGGTCGCGCAACGCCACCATGGTGCGCACGTCGTCGTCGGACACCGGGACGGTGCGCGCCCCGGCGGAGTGGATCTCCTCGATCAGGGCGGCGGTCTTCGGGCCGGTGGGCCACGCCGTGTTCCGCAACAAGAACAGCTGCCGCCGGTCCGATCCCGCGCTGAGTCCCGTTGCGGCGTAGGCCTTTCTGATCCGGGTCTGGGCGGCTACCGCGTTGGTGGCCGCTACAGCGCGGAACGCCCAGTGCCGTTCGTCGTCGGTGGCGCTGTCGAGGCTCTGCCGCAGCCGCGCGTGCAACACCACGTGGGACCCCGGCGGCGGGTCCACGGTGTACACCTGGTCGCCGTCGCTCTCGGCGATCCACGCCGTCAACGCGGCGCCGAGGAGCTCGGGCATCGTGATGTCCTCGCCCTCGTGGTCGAAGGCGGCGGCCGGCACTGCGCGGCGCCGATAGTCTACGAACCGGCGGTCCAGCCCGGACGACCCGAGGGCGGCGTCACCGTCGGATGGCGTTTCCTCCCATGTCGGTTGCGCGTCCACACTGAGGTGTTCGAGCTCGACGACGTCGCCGTGCTTGAGGCATTCGCGAACATGGGTGTCGGCTCGGATCAGCAGCTTTCGCGGCGTGTAGTCGCGGGCGTCCTCGAAGGCTGCGGGCAGGATCGGCCAGCTCGGATACGGCGGGCTGAACCCCGTCGCGGCGTAGCTCGCGAGGAACCGGCGCTCCAGGATGGCCCGACCGATGTCGGAGGTCGGCAGCCCGTGCAGCACCGCCGTCACCCGGAACCTGTCGGCCACGCTGGCCGTCGCCTGATCGCGGATGGCTTCCCACACCGCAGGCAGGCACGCCACCACCGACACCGTCCGGCGCATCGTCTGGCGCAGCGACATCAGCCCGTGGGCAACCTGCTCGAGCACACCGTCACCGCCACCGCCCGACTCGGTTCGCGCGAGCGAGGCGGCCAGCAGCGTGTCGATCTGGTCCAGCGCGAGCACCGCCGGGCCGGCCAGCGCGATCAGTCGTGAGATGTCACGGACGCAGTCCTGCGCGGTGGACGGCGAGGCACGTAGCCGCCAACGGTCCCGGTCGTCGTCGGGACTGGATTCCTCGCTGGCCTGCAGGTAGGCCTCGCCCACGTCATGGGCCGCCAGGTCGGCGGCACCGAGCAGCACCAACGCCCGCAGGGTCTGATGACATTGCCGCACAGGGTCTTTGCGTACCGCAGCCAGCGCGTTGACGAACCGGTCCAAGGTCTCGGGGTCGAGGTCGTCGTCACCGATGATCGCGCGACGATCGGCGCGCGACACGTGCGCGATCGACGACAGCTCCCACAGCAGGTCCTTGAGCTGGGTCTCCCGTCGCGCTCCGGGCCGGCCGAGGCTCTCCAGGATCCCGTTGCGCACCGACTGCCAGAAGCTGGCCGCGTCGAGCAGTTCGATGACGAAGAAGTACCCGCCACCGGCCTGCACCCGTTCCCGGATCTGGCCGAGCAGGTGGGTTTTGCCGGACCCCGCGGGTCCGCGGACCACCACTCCCAGCGGGGTCGCGGTGGGGTCGTGCACGGCGTCACCGAAGGCGTCCATCACGTCGTCGACGGCGTACTCGTTGAGCCCGCTGACGTGGGTGGCCGCCTGCGGTCGCCACAGGTCGTCGACGGTGGGTGCCCAGGTCAGGCGAAGCGAGGCAAGGGCTTCGCGATGGGTGGGGTCCATCACGGCTCGATCGCGATCAGGTGCTTGGGCCCGTCACCGATCAGCACGGCCGCGGCGCGGTCGGCGGCGGTGAGGATCTTCTGGTTCTCCTCGGGAATCAGGCTGACGCCGGCAGTTCGGTAGAGGGCGCGCAGGGCGGCGTCGACGTCGTCGCGGTCGTCGGCGAGTTCGGCGCGGAGCCGGGCCAGCGCGACCCAGCCGCCGGGACGCGTGGCCAGCCGGGTGTAGGCGGCGCGAAGCCGGTCCTCGACGGTCTGCAGAGGGTCTTCGGCGGCGGGCCAGAAGATGTCGGCCAGGCTGAGCTCGGATCGCTGCAGGTGGCGTCCCAGCGCGCCGAGCACGGTGTAGAGCGCCTTGGCCGGGCCGGTGGAGCGCGGCGGGGGTCCTGCGGAGGCGATGTCGCGGCACAATCGCCATCCCCGGTCGGTGAGCTCGTGGACGAACCGGGCACCCACGCGTTCGGATTCGATCAACCCGAGGCGGTTGAGCTTGTCTCGGCCGGATTTGTCCAGCGCCGGGCCGAGGGCGACCAGTTCGGGGTTGGGCACCGGGCGCGACTCGGCCATCAGGACCAGCAGCACCGCGCGTTCGGTGCCCGTCAGGTCCGCCGGGGTGACACTCACGCAGCCAACTTAACCGGGTGCGGCAGGATTGCGTTCGGCATGGTTGACAGCGAAGGTACCCCCGAGACGTCCCGACGTCGCCATGTCGCCAGGTTGGCGCTGTTCGTCGGGTTGCTGGCGGTGCTGTTCTATCTCGTCACCGTGCGACAGGTGATCGACGTGGACCACGTCCGGGCCCTGGTGGCGTCGACGGGCCCGCTGGCGCCGCTGACGTACGTCGTGGTGTCGGCGCTGCTGGGCGCGGTGCTGGTGCCCGGTCCGCTGCTCGCGGCGGCGAGCGGGTTCCTGTTCGGTCCGCTGGTGGGGACGTTCGTGACGCTGGGCGCGACGGTCGGCACCGCGATGAGCGCGAGCCTGGCGGGGCGGCGGGCTGGCCGCGACAGCGCCCGCGGGCTGCTCGGCCCGCGGCGGTCCGAACGTATCGACGGGCTGATCGCGCAGGGCGGGCTGTGGGCGGTGGTCGGGCAGCGGTTCGTGCCGGGGATCTCCGACGCGCTGGCCTCCTACGCCTTCGGGGCGTTCGGAGTTCCGTTGTGGCAGATGGCGGTCGGCGCGTTCATCGGCTCTGCTCCGCGGGCGTTCGTCTACACCGCGGTGGGCGCGTCGATCGGCGAGTTCTCGGCGCCACTGGCGTACTCGGCGATCGCGGTGTGGTGTGTGACCGCGGTTCTCGGGACGTTCGCGGCGCATCGGGGCTGGCGTTCATGGCGGGCCGGCCGGACCGGGTGAGCCGACGGGCCCACGGCCACGTTCACGAAGTCGGGACAAGCCGCGCCACATCTCTGTGCAGGTGCGCGAGGCCCTTGTCCAACGTCGCCAGTTCACCACCGTTGCGACGGGCGAGCTCGGCGAGATATGCGTCTGTCACCTGCCGGTGCCCGATGACACCGCCCAGCTGCACATCAGCGAAAGGGACGGTGTCGGACCAGAATTCGTGACGCTCGTGGGCACTGACCGCGCCGACGACCTCATGGGCGGCGGCAGCGGACTGTCCTGCTCTCAACAGGAATCGAACGAGACTGCCCTCGGTGATGGGACACGTGGCGAACGCGGTGTCGCACGTCGACAGCCACTCCACAGCAGCGTCGTGGTGCACATGGTCGTTGACCACAAGTGCGATGAGCACGTTCGCGTCGAGCAGTGCGGTCACTCCTCGTCCTCCAAGGAGCGCACATCTTCGGAGGTCACGATGCTTCCGACGCTGACGAGCGGCAGACCTGTTCTCGGGTCCTTGGACACTGCCGCCGACGAATTCCCAGCGACAAGACCACGCCGAATCAGTTCTGCGACGGTCTCGCTGAGAGTTCGGTGGGTATCGCGAGCGATGGCCTGCGCCAGCCTGTGCAGATCCTCGGGAAGGTCGATCGTGGTGCGCATACCCCACGATAGCATCTCTGCATCATGATGCAGTGATGCAGAGCCCGCCCCCGGTAGAGTGCCGGTCGGCAGACATCGACGCACAGAGCGGGACCCCGATCGCACTGACCCCTTCCGACCGAACGCCCGACGGCATCGTCCTCACCGAGGAGTTCCAGCGGGCCCTGACGCTGCTGGCGCAGGGCCGCAGCATGTTCCACACCGGCAAGGCCGGCACCGGAAAGTCCACGCTGATCCGCCGATTCATGGCCGACACCGACCGCAACGTCGTGGTGGCCGCACCGACCGCAACGTCGTGGTGGCCGCACCGACCGGCATCGCCGCGCTCAACGTCGACGGCTACACGAATCACCGGCTGTTCGGTTTCCGCACCACCACCGGCCTGCACGAGGTGCGGTCGGGCGACTACCGGCCGGGCCGCTTCGCCAGGACCCTGGCCTCGCTGGACACGCTGATCATCGACGAGGCGTCGATGGTGCGCGCCGACCTGTTCGACATGCTCTCGGCCGCGCTGGAGCAGTTCGGTCCGCAGCCCGGGCAACCGTTCGGCGGCGTGCAGGTCGTCCTGGTCGGTGACCTGTACCAGCTGCCGCCGG
>NZ_JBAUJB010000082.1:0-18464 GCF_049683355.1 Mycobacterium sp. | reverse complement strand
CGAATACCGGCAATGCGATCCGGATGGTCGCCGGAACCGGCTGCGAACTGCATCTGGTCGAACCGCTGGGATTCGACCTGTCCGAACCCAAGCTGCGCCGCGCCGGTCTGGACTATCACGACCTGGCGTCGGTGACCGTGCACCCCGATCTCGACACCGCCTGGGCCGCGCTGATGCCGGCGCGCGTGTTCGCGTTCACTGCGCATGCCACCACGTCGTTCGCCGAGATCGCCTATCAGCCAGGTGATGTGCTGATGTTCGGTCCGGAACCCACCGGGCTGGATCAGGAGACGCTGCGCGACCCACATATCACCGGACAGGCGCGGATTCCGATGCTCAGCGGGCGCCGGTCGTTGAACCTGTCCAACGCGGCGGCCGTCGCGGTCTACGAATCGTGGCGCCAGCACGGCTTTCCCGGCGCGGTGTGACCTACCAGGTGTCCCAGTGGGTGAGCTGCTCGGCAGGCAGCCGGGTGGCCCGACGGAAGTCGGTGCCCTTCGTGTACGCGATCGGGAACAGCCCGGCCTGGCTGTAGTTGTCGAACGGGATACCGAGAATGTCGGCAGCCTGCTTCTCGCCGTCGCCGAGCAGGTGCAGCGTCGTCCACGCCGACCCCAGCCCGCGGGAGCGCAACGCCAGCATGAAGCTCCACACCGCGGGCAGCAGGGAGCCCCAGAACCCTGCGCTCTGACCCGATGGGGTGTCGAGCGGTTTGCCTTCCAAGCACGGGATCAGCATCACCGGAGCCCGGTGAAGATGCTCGTTGAGGTACTTCGCCGAGTCCTCGACCCGAGGCCGCTGCTGGTCGCGGATGTCACCGGTTTTCGGCTTCTCCATCGACAGGTACGGCGTCGCGTTGGTCCGGTAGATGTCGGCGATCGCCTTCTTCTTGTCCGGGTCCTCGACGAACACCCATTGCCAGCCTTGGTTGTTCGAGCCGGTGGGCGCTTGCAGCGCGATGTCGAGGCACTCCATCAGAACCTCACGCGGGACCGGCTTCTCAAAATCCAGCCGCTTGCGTACCGAGCGCGTGGTGGTCAGGACTTCATCGGCAGACAGGTTGAGGGTCACCTTGCGAGACTACCTTCGGCAAGGATCGTCGAGTCACTGGAAGTCGCGGGACTTGGACGCCACCCGCATGCTGAGCTGTCCCATCCGGTCGGCGATCACGGTGACCGCGCCGGTGGCGTTCTGCACGATGCCGCGCACCACCAGCGCCGACGCCGTCTGCGCCAGCCTGCGATGACGCGACCACACCCCCGGCGAGCACAGCACATTGACCATCCCGGTCTCGTCCTCGAGGTTCATGAACGTCACCCCCTGTGCGGTGGCCGGCCGCTGCCGGTGGGTGACCGCCCCCGCCACCAGCACCCGGGTGCCGTCGGGCACCGACAACAACTGATCGGCAGGGACCACACCCAGGGCGTCGAGGTCCTCCCGCAGGAACTGGGTCGGGTAGCTGTCCGACGAGACGCCGGTCGCCCACACGTCGGCGGCGGCCAGCTCCAACTCGGTCATCCCGGGCAGCGACGGGACATGCGACGCCGACCCCACACCGGGCAGCCGATCAGGGCGTTGGGTGGCGGCAGCGCCTGCGGCCCACAGCCCTTCCCGCCGGGAGACCCCGAAACAGCCCAGCGCCCCGGCGGTGGCCAACGCCTCGGTCTGCGGCACGGACAGTTGCAGCCGGCCGGTCAGGTCGAGCAGAGAGGCAAAGGGGCCGTTGGCCTTCCGCTCCTCGACCAGGCGCTCGGCCAGCTCGACGCCCAGATGCCGGACACTGCCGAGGCCGAGCCGCACCTCCAGGCCGCGGTTCTCCAGCGTGGCGTGCGCGAGGCTGGCATTGACATCCGGGCCGTGGACGACGACGCCGTGCCTGCGAGCATCGGCGACCAGAGATTGCGGGGAGTAGAAACCCATCGGCTGCGCCCGCAGCAACGCGGCACAGAACGCCGCGGGATGGTGCAGCTTGAACCACGAGGAGTAGAAGACCAGCGACGCGAAACTCAGCGAATGACTCTCCGGGAAACCGAAATTGGCAAAGGCTTCCAGCTTCTCGTAGATCCGCTCGGCCACCTCACCGGTGATGTCGTGCTTCTCGGCCATCCCGTCGAAGAACCGGCCCCGCAGCCGACGCATCTTCTGCGTGGAACGTTTCGACCCCATCGCTCGGCGCAGCTGGTCGGCTTCGGCCGCGGAGAATCCGGCGCAGTCGACCGCCAACTGCATGAGTTGCTCTTGGAACAGCGGAACACCCAACGTTTTTCGCAACGCCGACTCCATCGACGGATGCTCGTAGGTGACCTGCTCCAGACCGTTGCGCCGCTTGATGTACGGGTGCACCGAGCCGCCCTGGATCGGCCCAGGACGGATCAGCGCCACCTCGACCACCAGGTCGTAGAACACCCGCGGCTTCAGCCTGGGCAGCGTAGCCATCTGCGCCCGCGACTCCACCTGGAACACCCCGACGGAGTCCGCGCGTTGCAGCATCTCGTACACCGCCTGCTCGCCCAGATCCAGCTTGGCCAGGTCCACCTCGACGCCCTTGTGCTCGGCCACCAGGTCGATGGCGTAGTGCAGCGCCGAGAGCATGCCGAGACCGAGCAGGTCGAACTTCACCAAACCGATTGCCGCGCAGTCGTCCTTGTCCCACTGCAACACACTGCGGTTCTCCATCCTCGCCCACTCCACCGGGCACACATCGGCGATCGGACGGTCACAGATCACCATGCCGCCGGAGTGGATGCCCATGTGCCTGGGCAGGTTGGAGATCTGCGTGGCCAGGTCGACCACCTGGTCGGGAATGCCCTCCACGTCGGGTGAGTCGGCCAGACCGTTCCACCGGCTGATCTGCTTGCTCCAGGCATCCTGCTGGCCTTGGGAGAACCCGAGCGCCCGAGCCATATCCCGCACCGCGCTGCGCCCGCGATAGGTGATCACGTTGGCCACCTGCGCGGCGTACTCCCGGCCGTAGCGTTGGTAGACGTACTGGATCACGTTCTCCCGCAGGTCCGATTCGATGTCAATGTCGATGTCGGGCGGTCCGTCGCGGGCCGGCGACAGAAAGCGTTCGAACAACAACTCGTTGGCCACCGGGTCGACGTTGGTGACCTTGAGCGCGTAACAGACCGCCGAGTTGGCCGCCGAGCCCCTGCCCTGGGCCAGGATGTCGTTGAGACGGCAGAACCGGATGATGTCGTGCACCACCAGGAAGTAGCCGGGGAAATTCAACTGTTCGATGATCTTCAGTTCGTGTTCGATCTGGGCGTACGCGCGCGGGGCGCGCTCGGGCGGGCCGTAGCGGTCCCGCGCGCCTTCGGCGACCAGGTGCCGCAGCCAGCTGATCTCGTCATGGCCCTCGGGAACCTCGAACGGCGGCAACTGCGGTGCGATCAGTGCCAGACCGAAAGCGCACTGCTCGCCGAGTTCGGCGGCGGCCGTCACCACCTCGGGGCAGTGTGCGAACAACTGCGCCATCTCCTCCCCGGAGCGCAGATGCGAACCGCCCAGCGGGGCAAGGAAGCCCGCCGCTTCGTCCATGGACCGCCGGGACCGGATCGCCCCCATCGCCATCGCCAAGCGCCCCCGTGACGGTTCGGCGAAATGCGCACCGGTCGTCGCGACGACGCCCACCCCGAACCGGGGGGCGAGCCCGGCCAGCGCGGCGTTCCGCTGGTCGTCGAGCGGGTGGCCGTGATGGGTGAGTTCGACGCTCACCCGGTCACTGCCGAACCGGTCGACCAGATCAGCAAGCGCCGCTGCGGCGGCCGCAGGACCACCAGCGCAAAGAGCCTGCCGGACATGGCCTTTGCGACAGCCGGTCAGGATCTGCCAGTGCCCGCCCGCCGCCTCGGTCAGCGCGTCGAAGTCGTAGTGCAACCTGCCCTTCTGCCCACCCGCCAGATGTGCCGCGGCCAACTGCCTCGACAGCCGCCGATAGCCTTCCGCCCCCCGCGCGAGCACCAGCAGGTGGGGCCCGGCCGGGTCGGGTTCATCGGTACGGCTGCCACCGCCCAGGGACAACTCGGCACCGAACACGGTGGCCACATCCAGCTCCCTGGCCGCCTCGGCGAACCGCACCACCCCGTAGAGCCCGTCGTGATCAGTCAGCGCGATCGCCCGTAGATCCAGACGTGCGGCCTCCTCCACGAGTTCTTCGGGTGTGCTCGCGCCGTCGAGAAAGCTGTAGGCCGAGTGGGTGTGCAGCTCGGCGTAGGGCACCGAACTGGGCACTGCCGAGCCCTCCGACCGTCGGGCTTGGTATTCGCCCCGCTTGCGCGACCACGCCGGACTGTCCCCGCCGTCGCCGTGCGGTTCTTCCAGCCCAAGCCCGCTGCGGCGCGGCTTGCCTCCCCCGGCGGGCCGGGGCAGTCGGCCATTGAGGACGCGCTCCATCTCCGACCAACTCGGCGGTCCGTTGTGCCAACCCACACCGCCAATGTATCGAACAGACGTTCGATAGTCGATCCGGCGTCTCAGGCGGTCTTGTCGTCGGTGCCCGGCGGATAGCCGTCGTCGTCGTCCTCGGCCTCACCGAGCGTCGGCCGCAGCACATACCGAACCTGGTTGCCTCCGGCCATCCGCGCCTGTTCGATCGCCGTCGTGGCGATCGCGATCAATCTGTCGACCACTTCGTCGGGGGGTTCGGCCGCCAAAGGCGAAAGCGGTGTCACCACCACGCCGATGCTGGCCGTCAGCCGCTGCGGCGTGGCGGCGATCGCGCCGCGGATCCGCTCCACCAGCGGCGAGGCGTCGGCAGTGGTGAACGTGTCGGCGACGAGGAAATCGTCGTCGGAGATGTGGGCGACGATCGCGTTGTGCCGGACGGTCTCCCGTAGCGCCTGGCTCACCGTCACGCGTGCCCGGTTGCCGCCACGGGAGCCCGACAGGCCGAGCAGCAGCGAGAAGCTGTCGATGTTGACCGCCACCACGACCAGATACCGGTCGTCGCTGCGACTCCGCGACGCCAGCAATGTCGCGACGCCGCGGTAGAAGGCGTCGCGGTGCAACAGACCGGTGAGTTGCTCGATGTCCCCGTGGAAGGCGTCTGGCTGGATCAGCTTGATGCCCGACCGGCAGGCGAACGCGATGAAGACGTTGAGCAGCATCACCACACCCACCGCGCACCCGGCCAACGCCGGATCCGTCGAGACCAGTTGCATGAAGAGCACGCCGAGCACCGCCAGCGCGACCGTCCAGGTGAGCACCAGTAACCGCGCCGTGTGGAAACACACCACATACCCGGTCAGCACCACATAGGTCGTGGCGGCCAGAAAACCGAGGACCGGGCTGGACACGATGAGGGCGGACACCCCGATGGCGAACGATCCGACGACCACGCCGGCCAGCGACAACGCCCGGGTGGGCCAGTGGTGCCGCAGCCACAGCACTGCCATCGCCAGGCAGGACACGCCGATGGCCACGGCGGCGATCTGCGCCTGCATGCCTTGGGGACCGAGCGGACTCGCCATCAACACGACCGGGATCAGCCCGAGGCTCACCAGGCAGACCGCGACCAGCCGACACGTCGGCGTCTGTAGCCCACGCCCAGTGAGGACCGCAGTGAACCAGTAGTACTGATCAGATCGCCACAGCGCAGGACTCAACGATGCAGCGGAAGCGATCCGCAAAGCATCAAACATTCACCCACCCCGGTTGCACACGCCCTCAGAAAGGACCAAAACCCCCCGCACTGGCGAACGCTACCAGTCCAGCAAACCGATTCACAGGGTCAAGATCGGCGACTCACTCGCTGAACTCGGCCGTGCCGTCCTCGAGCACCGGGCGCGCATCGGAACCGTCAGGGTTGGCGGCCTCGGTGCGGAAAACGGCCCGGCCGGATTCCACCCGCCAGATCGATGTCGTCAGCAAATCGCCGGGGACGACCGGCGAGGTGAAACGGGCCGAGATCGCCGTGATCTTGGAGGCATCGCCGCCACCCAGGTCGGCGACCAGCGCCCGCCCGGCGACGCCGTAGGTGCACAGGCCGTGCAGGATCGGCTTGGGGAACCCGGCGAGCTCCCGGGCGAACCAGGGGTCGCTGTGCAGCGGGTTGCGGTCCCCCGACAGCCGGTAGATGAGCGCCTGGTCCTCGCGGGTGGGCAGGGCCACCCGGGCGTCCGGTTCGCGCTCCGGGATCTCGGGTGCACTCGGACGCTGACCCGGTTGCCCCCCGAAGCCGCCTTCCCCCCGGATCACCAGGGTCGTGAGCGTCTCGGCGACCGCCTGACCGCTGTCGGGGTCGCTGCCGGTGGCCTTGAGCATCACCACCGCGTTCTTGCCCTCCCCCTTGTCCTGGATGTCGGCCACTTCGCAGACGACGCTGAGCTTGCCGGCCGGGGTCAGCGGCGCGAACACCCGGATGGATTGCGAGCCGTGCAACAGCCTGCTGAAGTTGAACGTCCCGATCTTGGTGGCGGCGGCGAACGGCGAGCAGGCGATCACCGCATAGGTGGGCAGCACCTGCTGTTCGATCTCGTGGCTGTTCTCGGTGGTGAAGGCGAGGTCACCGGTGCCCGCTCCCACTCCCAGCGCATACAGGAGCGTGTCGCGGTCGGTCCACTCGAAGACCTGGGGCGGCGTCGTGGCGCCGATGGCGTTCGGTTCGATGGGCATGGACGCGAGGTTAGCGTGCGCACCGGAGGCCAGCATTGACCACCTTGGCCGGAGGCCAGCATTGACCTTTGCCCGGCGGCAGGTGACCATGTGTCCCATGCGCTATGTCGTTACCGGCGGTACCGGGTTTATTGGTAGGCATCTGGTGGACCGGATCCTGGCCCTGCCGGGCAGCGAGGCGGTGCACGTGCTGGTGCGCCGGGAGTCGCTGGGCCGGTTCGAGCGGCTGGCGCAGCGTTGGGACGAGCGGGTGAGGCCTCTGGTCGGTGACCTGACCGCTCCCGACCTGGGGCTCACCGACGCGACCGTCGCCGACATCGGCCGGGTCGACCACGTCGTGCACTGCGCGGCGATCTATGACATCACCGCCCCGGCAGACCGGCAGCGCGCCGCCAATGTCGAGGGCACCCGCGCCGTGATCACGCTGGCGCGGCGACTGGACGCGACATTGCACCACGTGTCCTCGATCGCGGTCGCCGGAACGCACCGCGGGGTGTTCACCGAAGACGACTTCGACGTGGCGCAGGACCTTCCGACGCCGTACCACCAGACCAAGTTCGAAGCCGAACTGCTGGTGCGGTCGGCCGACGGACTCCGGTACCGGATCTACCGGCCCGCGGTGGTCGTCGGCGACTCCAGGACCGGTGAGATCGACAAGGTCGACGGTCCGTACTACTTCTTCCCGGTGCTGGCCCGGCTCGCCTCGCTGCCCCGTTTCATGCCGATGGTGCTGCCCGACACCGGGCGCACGAACATCGTTCCCGTGGACTTCGTAGTCGACGCGATCGCCACGCTCATGCACCTCGACGGGCGGGACGGCCAGACGTTCCATCTGACCGCACCGAAAACGATCGGACTGCGGGGCATCTACCGCGGACTCGCCCGTGCCGCCGGGCTGCCGCCGCTGGCCGGCTCGTTGCCCCGCGCGGCGGCCACGCCGTTCCTGCAGGTGACCGGGCGGGCGAAGGTGGTGCGCAACATGGCCGCCACCCAACTCGGCATCCCCGGTGAGATCCTCGACGTCGTCGACCTCGCGCCGACGTTCACCTGCGAACACACCACCGAAGCGTTGCAGGGAACCGGAATCGCGGTTCCCGAGTTCGCGTCCTACGCCCCGCAGCTGTGGCGACACTGGGTGGAGCACCTCGACCCCAACCGCGCCCGGCGTGACGACCCCCGCGGACCGCTGGTGGGCAAGCATGTGATCATCACCGGCGCGTCCAGCGGCATCGGACGGGCGTCGGCGATCGCGGTGGCCGCGCGCGGCGCCACCGTGTTCGCGCTGGCGCGCAACGCCGAGGCTCTCGACGGGCTGATCGCCGAAATCCGTGCTTCCGGTGGTGAGGCACACGCATTCACCTGTGACGTCACCGATTCCGCGGCGGTGGAACACACCGTCAAGGACATTCTCGGCCGCTTCGGCCACGTCGACTATCTGGTCAACAATGCCGGACGGTCGATCCGGCGGTCGGTGGTGGCCTCCACGGACAGGTTGCACGACTACGAGCGCGTGATGGCGGTCAACTACTTCGGCCCGGTCCGGATGGTACTCGCGCTTCTTCCGCATTGGCGCGAAAGGCAATTCGGCCATGTGGTGAACGTCTCCAGCGCCGGGGTGCAGGCCGGCAACCCGAAGTACAGCGCCTACATCCCCAGCAAGGCCGCCCTGGATGCGTTCGCCGAGGTCGTCGGGACCGAGACGCTGTCGGATCACATCACGTTCACCACCATCCACATGCCGTTGGTCAAGACGCCGATGATCACCCCGTCGCGTAGGCTCAACCCGATGCCACCCATCTCCGCCGAACACGCTGCCGCCATGGTGGTCCGAGGCCTGGTGGAGAAGCCCGCACGCATCGACACACCGATCGGCACGCTGTCGGATCTGGGAACCTATTTCACCCCGAAGCTGTCCCGTCGCGTGCTACACCAGCTGTACCTCGGCTACCCCGATTCCGCTGCGGCACGCGGTGTTTCGCACGTCGATCCGCCGTCGCCGTCGGCGCCGCGCCGTCCCAGGCGCCCGGTAAGGTCGGGCCCCGCACTCCGGGTTCCCCGCTCGGTCAAGAGGGTGGTGCGGCTGGTTCCCGGCGTGCACTGGTGACCGGGGTGCGACAACCGGTCTTCCTCGACGTCGACACCGGGGTCGACGATGCGATGGCGCTGGCCTACCTGTTGGGCAGCGTCGAGGCCGAGCTCGTCGGTATCGCCTCGACCGCGGGAAATGTTCCGGTGCACCAGGTCTGCCAGAACAATCTGGCCCTGCTGGAACTGTGCGGGGTCACCGATGTGCCGGTGTCGATGGGTTCGCAGAACCCGCTGCAGACCCCGCTGCGCACCGCGGAGGACACCCACGGGCCGTACGGCCTGGGCTACGCGCGGCTGCCTGCACCGACCTCCAGCGTGACCTCATACGATGCCGCCGAAGCGTGGCAACGGGCCGCACACGCCCACCCCGGCGAGCTGATCGGGGTCGCCACCGGACCGCTGACCAACCTGGCACTGGCGTTGCGCGCCGACCCCACACTGCCGAAGCTGCTCAGACGACTGGTCATCATGGGCGGCGCGTTCGACTACCGCGGCAACACCACCCCGGTGGCGGAATGGAATGTCAGTGTCGACCCGGAGTCGGCGGCAGAGGTGTTCGCGGCGTGGGACTCCGATGTCGGTCATCTCCCGATCGTGCTGGGGCTGAACCTCACCGAGAACGTCGCGATGACTCCGGAGCTGTTGGGCCGGCTGGCGGCAGCAGCCGGGTCCTCCTGGACCCCGATGTCCGCCGACGACGACCGCGGCACCCGGTCGACTGCCTCCAATCCGCTGATTCGGGTACTCGAAGACGCGATGCGGTTCTACTTCGAGTTCCACCATGACCAGGGCGAGGGCTACCTGGCACACCTGCACGACCCGCTGGCCGCCGCGGTCGCGCTGGACACCGGGCTGGTCCGGTATCGCGCGGCACCGGTCGACGTCGAGCTGACGGGCACGCTGACGCGTGGGATGACGATCGCCGACTGGAGCGGGCGATGGGGCCGGGAACCGAACGCGCTCATCGGTGTCGACGTCGACCCTGCGGCGTTCTTCGACCGGTTCATCTCCCGGGTCGGCGCGTTCGCCAGCCAGCTGGATCACTCGTAGACACCCTCGAGGTACCACCGCCGCTGCCGGTAGCACAGCAACAGGGCCTGGTCACTGTCGAGCAACACCTGCGCTCGAGCGACCCGACCGCTCCTCGCATCCGCAGAAGCCCACCAGCGTTCGTCGACGGGCCACGGTCCGGCCCACCACGACAACCGCCCGCCGCGCCCGGGTGCGTCCAGCCGGAACGGGGCCGCCGAGAACACCCCCCGCGCGGTGACCCGCACCGGGTCACCTTCGGCGTCGAACAGTTCGACCGGATCGTCGAGCAGCACACTCGGCGACGGCTCCGGGAGCCGACCCGGCCACGGCTGATCTGGATCCGCTTGGGGCACAGGCTCGTCCCCGAGCGCCGCGAGCGTGATGCGTTCAGCCGGGCCTCGCCCCCCGCTGAGCACCGGAACCTTGACGGCGTCGGGGCCCAGCAGCCCCTGCACCCGCACCAGTGCCCGCCGCGCGCGTAACCTGTCCTCCTCACCGACTCCTCCCCACAGCGGCAGCTGCAGGGCCTCTGCCGACACCACCTCCACCGGACGCAACCGAAGCACCGTGACCGGCGCGCAGGGCCGATCGCTTTCGTGTCGCCGATTCAGCCAACCGTCCAACTGCCAGCGCACCCGGTCTGCGGTGGCGTCCTCGGTCAGCGGCTCCGCGCACCGCCAGACACGGTCCAGCTCTTGTCCGTTGGCGGTCACCGCGTGGATCGCCAGCCTGGTACAGCCCACCCCCGCGGCCTCCAGGCTGCGGTGCAGCATCCCGGCCAGCGAACGCCCGGCGAAAGCCGCGGCATCCACCCGGTCGATGGGTGGGTCGCAATCCATCACCGCATCGAGTTCCTGTTCGGGCTCCCGCCCCGACGGCGGCCGGGTGGGCTCGCCGCGGGAGAGGCGGTGCGCGGCTACCGCGTCGGCTCCGAACCGGGAGGACACATCGCTTCGGGACAGCTCGGCGAACTGTCCGATCTTGCGGATACCCAAGCGCCACAACAGATCGACCAGGCTCTCCCGGGTGACGGGCGCCAGGCTCGGTTCGGCGGCCAGCTGCCGGACCGACATTTCCGAGAGAAACAGGGCATCCTCACCGGGTCCGATGATCCTGCCCGCCCGCGCGGCGAACACGGCGGTGGGCAGCTGGTCGGCGATACCGACCTGGCACTCCACGCCGGCCGCGGCCACCGCGTCGACCAGCCGTTCGGCGGCGGCCTGCTCGGACCCGAAGTACCGGGCGGCGCCGCGCACCGACAAGGCCAGCAGCCCGGGACGCAGCACCTCGGCCCGCGGCACCAGCTCGTCGACCGCGGCCGTGACGTGCTCGAAGTGCCGGGCGTCGCGGCCGGGGTCAGCGGTGACGACGTGCAATTCCGGGCAGCGGGACTGTGACTCACGACGACGCAGCCCTCGTCGCACACCCGCTGCGCGCGCCGCAGCCGAGCACGCGATGACCCGGTTGGCCAGCGTGACCGCGATCGGCACCGTCGAGGGCAGGCCGACGGCTGTCCCCGCGGCGACGGCGGGCCAGTCCATGCACCAGAGCGCCAGCACCCTGGAACCGGCCACGGCTAGCCTCCCAGCGCACGCGCGGGGCGAACCGGACGTCCTCTGGCGCGCATCGCCAGCCGGACCCGGCAGATCCGCCCGAAGCCAGGGCTCCCCCCGCCTGCGATCTCATAGCCACCGACGTACGCGTCCAGCCGGGTGGAGGCCCCCTGCCAGTCTCCATCGGTGACGAGCAGCGTGCATCCCCGCTGCCGCGCCCGGGCGACCACCGCCCTGGCCCGGGTCGGCGGCACCGACCGGCCGCCCAGACCGAGGACCACCAGATCCATCCCGTCCATCAGGACCGCGGCCACCTCGACCGGGTCAGCTCCCGGTTCCGGGATGACGGCGATCCTGCTCAGGTCCGCTCCCATCTCCACCGCGGCGAGCAGACCGAGGTCCGGCTGGCCGATGATCGCGGCGTGACCGCCCCCGGCCGTCACCGCCGCCACCATGCTCAGCTCCAGCGACCGGGCCCCCGACAGCACCGCCACTGTTCCGCGGGGAAGCGGGCCGACGGGCAGCTCAGCCGCGAAATCAGGTGCCGGCAGCAAAGAATCCGGGGCGGGTGGGGGGTCGGTGGGCGGGGGTTGCACCCGGTGGCTTCCCCCGCCTTTCGCGGCCATCTTCTCCGACACCGAGGCCATCCGCCTGCGCAGCTGTTCTACCTGCTCAGCGCGGTGCGACCGAGGCCTGTCCACGTTCACCGCCAATGCCACAGCAGCCCCTCTCGCAACACCTGACCCAGACACTGTGTTCGAATGTACGTTCGACAGCCTCAGTAAACACCCCACCCCCGACAGCGTCAACCGAGGTTCCCTCACGTTGAGACTGCGTCCACGGCGTAGAAGTGCGAGTGACTCGCGCCGCCAGCGCAGTATGAATGGACCGGCAGACAGGTGCAGTGTCAAATGTTGACATTGACAAATGTCACCATTGGGGATGTACTCCGAAGCGTGCCCAATGACGAGCAGGCATCTCCCCTGCCAGAGCGAGGGTCGCTGCGCTCCCGCAGTGCCGTGGTCATCAGCAGCCTGACACTGCGCCAGATCAGCAGCGTGCTCCCGGCCGACCGGGCATGGGGCCTGTGGACCTCGCGCCAGATCGTGGCCCGGATCATGGATGCCTTCGGGCCGTCGCTGGCCGGGACCGAGGTCGTCCACGTCGACACCAGGACTTCCGCCGGGCACCGGGTCGTCGGCGAGTGGGTCTACGGCAACGGCGTTGCCCGACAGGGCAAGCACACCGCTCGTGCGATCTACTTCGTCCACGGCAGCGGCTACGCCTTGTGCTCACCGCGAACCCATCGCCGCCTCACCTCATGGCTGTCGCAGCTCACTGGAATCCCGGTCTTCAGCGTCGACTACCGACTGGCCCCGCGGCACCGGTTCCCCACCGCAGCAGACGATGTCCGGCATGGGTGGCAGTGGCTGACCGATAAGTGCGGGGTCCCTGCTGAGCAGATCGTCGTCGCCGGCGATTCGGCAGGGGGACACCTCGCCGTCGACCTGATGCTGCAACCCGACGTCCGCCATCCCGCGGGTCTCGTGCTGCTCTCCCCACTGGTGGATCTGACGTTCGGCCTGGCCCGATCTCGCGAACAGATGTCTCCCGATCCCGCGATCCGGTCCCGCGACGCCGCACGCCTGGTCGAGTTGTACTGCGCGGGAATCAAACCCACCCATCCGCGGCTGGCACTCGACGTCGCGGGCGGACGGCCGCTTCCGGCCACGCTGATCCACGCCGGCGGTGCGGAGATGCTCGCCGCCGACGCCATCACCCTCGCCGACGACCTCGCCGCCGCCGGCGGCCGGTGCGACCTGCGGATCTGGCCCGGCCAGGTACACGTCTTCCACGCCCTGCCCCGGCTCACCCCCGAAGCCGCACCGGCGATGCGGGAGGTCGCCGCATTCGTCACAGATGCGCTGCGCACCAACAGCATCGGACAGGTGAGCTGACATGCTGGGTCTCTTCGGATCTCCGAAACGCAGCCACGACGCCGACGCGGTGATCACCGGTGCGGGCAGCGGCATCGGCGCCGCGTTCGCCACCGAACTGGCCCGCCGCGGCGGACGCGTGGTGTGCAGCGACATCAACCTCGAGACCGCCCGCGTCACCTCCGATGTGATCGAAGCCGGCGGCGGACGGGCACTGCCGGTCCAGTGCGACGTCACCGAGATCGAGCAGGTGCATCAGCTCGCCGAGCAGGCTCAAACCTGGTTCGGCGGCCCACCGACGCTGGTGATCAACAACGCGGGGGTGGGCGCCGGTGGAGCCATGATCGGCGAGTCCGACCTCGCCGACTGGACGTGGGTGCTGAACATCAACCTGTGGGGACCGATCCACGGCTGCCACGTATTCGCCCCGATCCTGCGGGAAGCCGACCGGCCGGCGGGCATCATCAACGTCGCCTCGGCGGCGGCGTTCGGCGCCGCACCCGGCATGGCCGCCTACAATGTCAGCAAGGCCGGCACCCTGTCCCTGTCGGAGACCCTGGCCGCCGAACTGGCGGGCACCGGCATCAACGTCACCGTGTTGTGCCCGACGTTCGTCAAGACCAACATCGTCGGCGCAGGTCGGATCTCGTCGAAGTCCAGCCAGCTGGCCGACCAGCTGATGCGCTGGACCGGCATCTCCCCCGAACGTGTCGCGCGGGCCTGCCTGGACACCCTCGACCGCGGCGGCCTCTACTGCATGCCGCAACCCGAAGCCCGGATCGGCTGGGGCATCAAGCGTTTCACTCCGACGGTCTACACCCGCGCCGCCGGTCTCACCTCTCGCGTCACCACCTAGGAGGAACAGATGGCAATCGACATGGATGTCATGCTGGCGAAGATCAAGGATCGTCAGTGGGCGCTGGCCGACATCGACTGGGACGCTCCGGGTGCCGAGATGATCACCGACGAGATGCGGCCCAAGCTCAAGGCGTTCATGGCCGACCTGTGCTGGATCGAGAACGTCGGCGCACGTGGGTTCGCGGCGATGGCCAAGAAGGCGCCGACGCCGACGATCGCCGAGATCTACCGCTACTTCCACGCCGAGGAACAACGGCACGCCAACGCCGAACTGGCCCTGATGAAACGGTGGGGCATGCTCGACGACGGCGAGATGCCGGAACCGAATGTGAACATCCGGCTGGCGATCGACTGGCTCGACACCTACGCCGACGACATGTCGCTGTCGATCCTGGGCACCGTCATCCCGATGCTGGAGGTCGCACTCGACGGCGCACTGCTGAAGTTCCTGCTCGAAGAAGTCCACGACCCGGTCTGTCACCAGGTGTTCGAGAAGATCAACAACGATGAATCCCGGCACATCGCCGTCGATTTCGAGGTTCTCAACATGATCGGCCAGGCCGATGCACGCCGGCTGCTGGTCCAGTTCGTCGGCAACGTCGCCACCCCGGGGGTGGTCATCGGTGCGCTCATGTACATCCCGCTGCTGAACCGGATGCGCAACAACATCGTCGACATGGGTCTGCAGCCCGAGAAACTCTACAACGCGATGAAGCGGTTCAAAATCCTCGGCGAACGCAGCGAGAGCACCTGGCGGGTTCCGACATACCAGATCCTCAAGCTGCACGCCCGCATGGTCGTCAAACCCAACAACCCGTACCACTGGGTGGCCAACCCGATGGTGTGGGCGTCCGACTACTACCCCAAGGCGCTGCTCAAGCCGATCCCGTCGTGGTTCAAAGAACTCACCCACGAGCCGGCGGCCTGAACCATGGCCGCCACACACATCCACGACACGCTGATCGTCGGCGCCGGCTTCACCGGCCTGGGTACCGCGATCAAACTCAGACAGGCCGGGGTCGACGACATCGTCGTCGTCGAACGCGCCGACCGCGTCGGCGGCACCTGGCGCGACAACACCTACCCCGGGGTGGCCTGCGACATCCCGTCACTGCTGTATTCGTTCTCGTTCGTCAAGAACCCGACGTGGTCGCGGGCGTACCCGTCAGGCGCGGAGATCAGCGGGCACATCGAGGATCTGACCGATCAGCACGGGCTGCGGCCGTTGATCAGGTTCAACACCGAGATCACCGGGTTGAGCTTCGACGAGGACGCCGGGGTGTGGACGGCGACCACCAACGGGCGCAAACGGTTCCAGGCACGCACCGTGGTGCTCGCCGGCGGTCCGCTGGCCGATCACAAGCTGCCCGACATCCGTGGCATCGACACCTACCGGGGTCACAAGATCCACAGCGCGGCCTGGGATCACGACTACGACTTCACCGGCAAGCGCGTCGCGGTGATCGGCACCGGCGCGAGTGCCGTGCAGATCGTTCCCGAACTGGTCAAGACGGCCGAGTTCGTCAAGGTGTTCCAGCGCACCCCCGGATGGGTGCTCCCCCGCCTGGACGTCCCGATGCCGGCGGCGGTGCAATCGCTGTTCGCCAAGGTGCCCGCCGCCCAGGAACTGGCCCGCCAGGCGTTGTTCTGGGGCCACGAGGCCAGCGCCACCGCACTGGTGTGGAACACCCCGTTGAGCCGCCTGGTCGGCCGGCTGGGCAAGGCATATCTGCGCCGCAGCGTCGCCGACCCCTGGCTGCGCCGCCAGCTCACCCCGGACTTCACCCCCGGCTGCAAGCGGATGCTGATCTCCAGCGACTACTACCCGGCACTGCAACGCGACAACTGCAAGCTGATCGACTGGCCGATCGCCACCCTGAGCCCGGCCGGGATCCGCACCAGCGACGGCATCGAGCACCACCTCGACGCCATCGTGTTCGCGACCGGGTACGACGTGCACCTGTCCGGGCCGCCGTACCCCGTCACCGGGCTGGGCGGGCGGTCACTGCAGCAGGAGTGGGCAGGTCACGCCGAGGCGTACAAGAGCGCGAGCGCGCACGGCTATCCGAACCTGTTCTTCATGTGCGGGCCGAACTCCGGGCCAGGGCACAACTCGCTGCTGGTCTACGTCGAGGGACAGCTGGACTACGCGGTCACTGGGATCACCACGATCCTGAACGAGAACCTGCGCTACCTCGACGTCCGCGCCGAGGTCCAGGCCCGTTACAACGACCGCATGCAACAGCGGCTGGCCAGGACCACCTGGATGTCGGGCTGCAACAGCTGGTATCTGACCGCTGACGGATTCAACGCCTCGATGTACCCCGGCTTCGCGACGCAGTATCTTCGACAGATGCGTCAGTTTCAGTTCGAGGATTATCACGCGGTCGCACATGACGTGCGCCCGCGGGTTGTCACCTCGACGGCCTGAGATGTTCTGAGATGTCCACCGCCAGGCAGCCCCGCCCGCCCAGCGGGCCGGTCCCGGCGATCCTGCGACGAATCCGCCGCGGATCCCGGGATGTGGTCGAGGCCGCGGTGTCACAGCTGTTCGACGCGGCCGTGCAGCCCCACGGCGTCGCGGCATCCGGCGAGTACCGCATCGAGGACCTCGCCCGACTGGCCGGCACCACCACCCGCAACGTCCGGGTGTACCGCGACCGCGGCCTGCTGCACCCGCCGCTTCGGGTGGGCCGCATCGTGCTGTTCAACGACACCCACCTGACCCGGCTGCGGTTGATCACCTCGCTGCTGGATCGGGGCTACAACATCGCCCACGTCAACGAGATGCTGTCGGCCTGGGAGCAGGGCAAGGACGTCGGCGACATGCTGGGCCTGGAGTCTGCGATCTCGGGCAGCTGGGCCACCGAGAAGCCCGAACGGATGTCGCTCGCCGACGCCAAAAACCTGGTCGACGACGAACCCGGCTTCGACCGGATGGTCGCCCTCGGGGTGATCAAGCTCGAGGACGACGGTGTCGACGCCACGGTCATGCGGCCGAAGCTGATCGAGGCGTTCAACGAGATCCGGCAGTACGGCGTAGCCACCGACAAGCTGATCGACATCCACGAGCAGATCGCCCCGCTGGTCGATCAGATCAGCGACATCCTGGTGCGGGCGGGAGTGGAGCACATCGGCGACCGCCTCAACCCCGGGGCGGAGCTGCCGCCGGACACCGAGATGGCGGAGATGGCGGAGATGATCACGATGCTGGTGCGGTTCCGCACGGTGGCGGTCTCCGCCGTGACGGCGACGCTGGCGTCCTCGATCGAGGCGAACGTCGAATCGGTGGTGGCAGCCGTCCTGGCCCAGTCCCTGGAGAGCGCGGCCCCGGACACTGAGGCCTAGGACGGTTAGCAACGCCAACGTAAACGAGGCTGCCGAACCAAAACCCGACCGCGAGGTGCACCCGTTTCGGCGGCGATCACTGAGGTCGCGCGGTCAGGTGATCCGTCGGTTGTGGATGTCGACGATCACCGTCGCCGCGTCGAGAAGGGGTTGCTCACCGCGTGTGTGCGGAGCGACGTAGTCCGCACCTGTCAGGCTGCTTGCTGGTGAGGTGGCGCGGGTCCACCAGGTTCGCCGGCGTTGTTGATCGGTGATGGGTTGCCCGGCTCGGGGTCAACAGGTTCAGGGGTGACGGGGTCTGGGTCCACCGGGTCCGGTGCGGATAGCTCTGCGCCGATCGGCGCAGGGGTGACCGACTCAGGGTCGATCGGCGGCTCGGGGTCAATCGGTTGGGGGTCGTCGCGATCGTCCTCAACACTCTGGGAGTCGACACGCTCACGGTCACCGGGTTCGCCTGTGTTGTTGTGGCTTTGGGGTTGTAGTTCGTCAGACCGGAGTAGGGCTTCGGGGCGGTGGTGGTAGTTGATCCGGCTTTGGCCGGTGTCCAAGGGTGGTGGCGGGATCCATTCGACCTCGCAGCGTTCGTTCATCCGGGTGCGCCAGCCGCCGTCGGTGTCCACGGCTCGGTTATCAGGCCCGCACGCCAAACCCATCTCGTCGACGTTGGTGTTCCCGCCGTCAGCCCAGTCAGCAGCGGCGTGATGGACCTGGCAGCCGTAGGCACCCACGGTGCAGCCCGGTTTGGTGCAACCCCCATCGCGGGCGATCAGCATGATCCGCTGCGCCGGGGACGCGACCCGTTTCGCCCGGAACAACGCCAACGCGGACCCGGTGGCTTTGTCGAACACCGCCAGGTGATGGTTGGCGTGCGCACCCATCCGGATCACCTCGGCGATCGGCACCACCGTGCCTCCACCGCTGACACCGACCCCGGCGCGGGATTCCAGATCCTGCAGCGTGGTGCGGATGATCACCGCCACCGGTAACCCGTTGAGGGTGCCGAGTTCCCCGCTCATCAACGCGATCCGCCCCA
>NZ_JBAUJB010000081.1:0-28638 GCF_049683355.1 Mycobacterium sp. | reverse complement strand
TCACGCTCGAAGTCACGTCAGTGGCGAGCAACGCCGTCACCGGGGTTCGACTCAGGCGACGCACCTCAGACTGAGGTGGTCGATTCGCTCAGCTGGTGTGCCGGTGGTCCGCCGCGTAGGCCTTGATCACGGACGCGGTGTCGCCACCGAGTTGCAGGAACTCCGCGTCGAGCAGGCCGGCGAGGCTGTCGACCGCGGCCGTGAGCAGAGCGCCGGCGAGGCACATCTGCGGATTCTCGCTCTGGGCGGCCTCGTCGGCGAGCTGGGTGGCGTACTGGATGGAGACGGCCAACGACGCGTCCGCTTCGAGGTCGCGGAAGTAGTACGTCGCGCCGTCCTGGTTGAAATCGTTGCGGACCTCGACGATCGCGCTGGCCAGCCCGGTGAGAACGCCCGTGGGAACGCTGTTGACGTCCAGGGTGGGTTGCGCCCTTCGGGCCTCGCGCAGCGTCGAGAGCTGCAACGCCACCACGCGTCTGCGGTGCAGCGTGGGATAAATCTGCAGCACCCAGGACACTGCCGCGGTGAGCAGCATGAACCCGAACAGTGCTTCGAGCGGGACGATCAATCGCAGCCATGGTGAGGTGGGAACGACATCGCCGAACCCGAGCGTGCCGATGGTGACCAGCGATACGTACAACGAGTCGAGGACCGGGTGGCGTTCGGCAGGATCGAGTTCGGAGCCGAACGCGAAACCCTCCGGCATCAGCGAGAAATACAGCATCGCCCAGCCCAGGACTGCCATCGCTCCCCACGTCAGCACGACCAGCGCGATGCCCAGCGGACCCGTCATCGAGGCGATCCGGCGATCCGGGTGAAATACCCGCAGCAACCACCAGACGAACTTCATCACGTTCGGAGCGATGCTGCCGCGACCGATCGGGTGGAACAACGTGTGGAACACGTCGCGCATCACCGCAACCACGAACAGGGCGCCGATGACCCCGACTATCCAGTCCGTCACGAGCCTCCTCGATGGTCCGGCGGGTCAGTCGGCAGCCGGGTGCCACTCATCATGCTCCCTCGTACCAGCCGACGGCGCCCACACGGCGGAAAGGCAACGGTCCATAATGAGCGCTCATCCAAGGTGCCAACAGAGGAGTCCACGTGAGTGATCGGCAGCCCGAACCATCGGCTGGGCTGGATGACCCGACACCGGTCGGCCCACGATCTTTGCGGTGGCGGGTGGTCGACATCGTCGTCGCCAGTGTGCTGGCGGTGGCGGCGGGCCTGATCTTCGTGCTGTGGAACATCGCCTCCAACCCGATCGGCGCGCCGCTGGCGGCACTGCTTCCGGGTCTGCAAGCCAGCATCGGCGGGGTGTGGCTGTTCGCCGGCGTGCTCACCGCCCTGGTGATCCGCAAGCCGGGAGCGGCGCTGTTCGGTGAGATGGTGGCCGCGACGGTCTCGGCGCTCGTCGGTAACCAGTGGGGCGTGCTCACGCTGGAATTCGGGCTGGTCCAGGGCCTCGCCGCCGAACTGGTGTTCGCGCTGTTCCTCTACCGCCGGTGGAATCTGCCGGTGGCCCTGCTGGCCGGGGCCGCCGCCGGCCTCGCCATGGCCGTCAACGAGCTCTTGCTCTTGTACCCGGGCGCGGCCACCACGTTCGCCGTCGTCTACACGATCTCCGGGATCGTCTCCGGCGTCGTGCTCGCCGGCCTGCTGTCCTGGTTGGGCGTGCGGGCGCTGGCCAAGACCGGTGCGCTCAGCCGCTTCGATTCGGGCAGGATGGCGCAGCGCGACGCGCGATGAGCATCTCCCGCGGTGGCGCCGCCGTCACGGCCAGCGACTGGGGCTGGTGTCATGCTGGGCGATCCGCCTGGGCCGTACGCCACCTCGATCTTGCCGTCGAGCCCGGCGAACGGGTGCTGCTGTTGGGCCCCTCGGGTGCCGGCAAGTCAACGCTTCTGCACGGTCTGGCCGGGTTGCTCGGTGGCTCGGAGGACGGACACGAGACCGGGCGCCTACGGATCGACGGGGCACCTCCCGGCGAGCGGCGTGAACGTGTCGGCATGGTGCTGCAGGATCCCGACTCGCAGGTGATCCTGTCGCGCGTCGGTGATGACGTTGCGTTCGGAATGGAGAACTGCGGTGTGCCGCGGGAGCAGATCTGGCCGCGTGTCGCCGAGGCGCTGCACGCGGTGGGCCTGCCGCTGCCGCTGTCGAGATCGACATCAGAGCTCTCCGGCGGTGAGAAGCAGCGCCTGGCGCTGGCCGGGGTGATCGCGATGAACCCGGGCTTGATCCTGCTGGACGAGCCGACCGCCAACCTGGACCCCGCTGGTGTCATCGAGGTGCGCGACGCGATCGCCGCGACCGTGGCACAGTCGGGGGCGACGCTGATCGTCATCGAACACCGGACCGAGGCGTGGCTACCCGTCATCGATCGGGTCGTCGTGCTCGGCGCCGACGGCCAGGTGCTCGCGGACGGCACGCCCGACGACACGCTGCATCGGGAGCGCGATCATCTGGTGCGTTCGGGAGTGTGGGTGCCTGGTGCACCACGTCCAGAGATCAACCGTGACCGGGTCACGCACACCGAGCCGTTGGTGACGGCCGCCGGGCTGGCCTTCGGATATCGCGCCGGTGTGCCCGTCCACTCCGGGATGCACTTCGAGATCGCCAGTGCCCGAACGACGGTCGTGACGGGTCCCAACGGTGCGGGCAAAACCACGCTGGCGCTCACCCTCGGGGGTCTGCTTGCGCCGTTGGCGGGCCGGCTCGAGGCGGCCGTCGCGATGTCCCCGACACCCCATCGCCGCGAACCCATCCGGTGGCGGTCCCGCGAGCTGCTGAGCAGGATCGGCAGTGTGTTCCAGGATCCGGAACACCAATTCCTCACCGGCACAGTACGAGAGGAAGTCGCACTGGGGCCGCGCACCCTCAAGCGTGGCCGCTCGGAGACGGTCGCGCTCACCGACGCGCTCCTTGAGCGGTTGCGGCTGGCCCACCTTGCCCAGGCGAATCCGTTCACGCTGTCGGGAGGTGAGAAGCGTCGGCTGTCGGTCGCGACGGTGCTCGCGACGGCGCCCGAGCTGATCATCCTCGACGAGCCCACGTTCGGGCAGGACCGGCGCACCTGGGAGGAGCTGATCCGGCTGCTGGCCGAGATCGCCGACCGGGGGACCGCCGTCGTGGCCATCACCCACGACCTGGATTTTGTCGATCTGCTGGCCGACCACCACGTCGAACTGACCGGGGGAGATACCGACGCGGTCGTGGAGCCGCCGCGATGACCACCGTCGGCAGCGCGCCCCCCGACGCCGGTCGTGCGCTCAACCCGGTCGCCAAGCTGCTGACCGCCCTGGTGATAGCGGCCGCGCTGGTGCTCAGCGTCGACTGGGTCTCAGCGCTGACCGCGCTGGTTCTCGAACTCGTGCTCATCGTGGCGCTCGGTGTCCGGTTGCGTACGTTGCTCGTTCGCGGTGCGCTGATCGTCCTCGCCGCGGGACTCACCGGCGTCACGATCCTGCTCTACGGTGAACCGAGCGGCACCGTGCACTGGCATTTCCTGCTGGTCAACGTCAGCGACGGCTCCATCACGCTGGCGGTCGCCACCTTCCTTCGGGTGCTGGCCATCGCCCTGCCGTCGGTCTTCCTGTTCGTCGATGTGCAGCCCACCGAACTCGCCGACGGGCTCGGCCAGACACTGCGGCTGCCCGCCCGGTTCGTTCTCGGGGCGCTCGCGGGGATGCGCTTGGTCGGACTGCTCAACCAGGACTGGCAGTACCTCGGCCATGCGCGCCGGGCGCGGGGGATCGGAGACGACGGCCGGTTGCGGCGCACCGCCGGACAGGCGTTCGCGCTGCTGGTGTTCGCGGTGCGCCGCGGATCGAAACTGGCCACCGCGATGGAGGCGCGCGGATTCGGTGCGCGCACCGACCGCACGTGGGCGAGGCCGTCGGTCTTCGGGGCGCGCGAGGTCGTCCTGGTGCTGGCCGGCGTCGGCATCGGGGCCGCGGCGATCACCGTCGCGGTTCTCGCCGGATCGTGGAACTTCATCGGCAGGTAGCGTCGTCGATGAACCCACAGACAGAAAACGAGGCGCCCCGCCATGCCAGAGCCGCAGTCGGTTCAGACCAGACCCGTCGTGAGTCGGCGGTCGCGGCGTCGGTGGCTGCGCCGAGTCGTCGTGTCCACGATCCTGGTGACCCTGTTCGGGGTGCCGTGGTGGACGCTGCTCGTGGCCGGGACGCAGTGGCCCGACGCGGTGGTGGTGGCCGGTTCGATCGTGTTCGCGGCTGCGTTGGTGGCGTTGCCCGCCACGGTGATCTCCGGACACGGCCCGAGGCACCGGGATTGGCCGGCCAGGGTCGGCGACGCACTGCTGGGTGCGGTCTGGGTGCTGTTCGTCTGGTCGGTGCTGTCACTGCTGCTGCGCCTGGGACTGTCTGTGTTCGGTGTGGAGGATCCCCTCAGAGCGCGGGTGGTGGCGGTCTCGATGCTGATCGTCGTGGCTGTGCTGCTGGTGTGGGGCTACGTCGAAGCCATGCGGGTTCCGCGGACCAAGAATGTCGACGTCGACATCGCCGGGCTCGGTAGCGGGTTGGACGGTCTGCGGGTGGTGATGATCACCGACACCCATTACGGGCCGATCGACCGCGCCCGCTGGTCGGCAGCGGTGACCGAACGGGTCAACACCCTCGGCGCCGACATCGTCTGCCACGTCGGTGATCTCGCCGATGGCACGGTCACTGTGCGCGAACACCAGGTCGCTCCGTTGGCAGCGGCGCAGGGCAGGCTCGCGCGGGTCTACGTCACCGGCAACCACGAGTACTTCAGCGAGGCGCAGGGCTGGCTAAACTACATGGAGAGCATCGGCTGGGATGCGCTGCACAACAGGCACATCGTCGTCCAGCGTGGCGGTGACCAACTCGTGGTCGCCGGTGTGGACGACGCGACCGCCCACGCCTCCGGCCTCGACGGGCACGGCGAGAATCTCGACGTGGCCCTGGCGGACCGTGATCCTGCATTGCCGGTGCTGCTGCTCGCACACCAGCCCAAGCAGATCACCAGCGCGGTGCGCGCCGGCGTGGATCTGCAGATCTCCGGGCACACCCACGGCGGGCAGATCTGGCCGTTCAATTTCCTGGTCCGGCTCGATCAGCCGGTGGTGGCCGGCCTGAGCGCACACGGCGAGCGCACTCAGCTCTACACCAGCAGGGGCACCGGTTTCTGGGGGCCGCCGTTCCGGGTTTTCGCCCCCAGCGAGATCACCGTGCTGACGCTGCGTCAGGGGTAGTGGGCCGGGTCAGGTCTCGAGCCGTGCCCGGATGGCGGAAAGCTTCTGTTGCAGTTCGGAGTCGGTGATCAGTCCACGCGCCATCAGCGAATGCGCCAGGCAGACGAGCTGATTCTCCGGATAGGGAAGATCGGAGTAGACGGTCGCCGCGAGGACGTCCTCCTCGTCGCGGCGTTCCTTGAAGCTCGGAACCGGGCTGTCACATGATGCGTGGTCGAGCACATCGCAGAGGCCGTCGAGGCTCGTCTTCCACGGCGGTACCGGGTTCTCGACGCCGTACTTCGCGGCCATCGTCGGCCACACCTGGCGGCGCGCGACGATCTGCCTCAGTGTCTCGCTGTCCACGTTCGGCTCCACCGTCAGTCAGCTGCCGGGTGCACGGCGGCACGGGTGTCGGTGATGACATTGGTCGTCACGCCGGGCTTGGGTAGTGCCACGCCGATCAGACAGTCACGGGTGACGATCTCGGTCAGCTGGTCCTCGGACCAACCCTCGGTGCCGTCGGGACGCACCGGCATGACCATGAAGCGGTGTTTCTGGTTGGAGTCCTGCACCCGGACCTCGACGTCGTCGCTCAGGTAGAGGCCGAACTCCGCCAGTACCTGCCTGGGCCAACGGACAAGGCGTCGACGGTAATTGGGGGTGCGGTACCACTCCGGCGAATTGCCGAGGATGGGCCGTGGATAACACGAGCAGAGCGCACAGACGATGACGTGATGCACCGTCGGGGTGTCTTCGAGGATCTGGAACGCCGTGAAGTCGCTGGGGGTGCCGAAGCCGGTCGGTTCCAGCCAGTCGACACCGACCTCCTTACTGGCTTCCATCGGCTCGGTGAGGGCGAGGGTCTTGAAGTCCGGGTCGACCCAGGCGCGGGCGACCAGGCGGGCAGCAGGGGTGGGGCCGATCTGCTCGGCGAACTCGGTGAACCGGCGGTGCTCCTCGGCGGTGAAGATGCCCTTCTCGATGCACAATTCGCGCAGCGCGATCTCCAGCACCTCGAAGTCGGTGATCTCGTCGACCATCGGTTTCACGGTGCGGTCGTGGTCGTGGTCGTGGCTTGTCATATTCCTCCGCTCATCCGGCCTGCAGCCAGCGCTCCGGTATCTCTGTGCGGAGGCTGTCGGAGTCCGGCCCGTTGAAGTCGTTCCACAACTCGGACATCCGGAACCGCACGACGTAGAACCATTCGGGTTTGGCGTCGGGGATGTCCCAGGTCTCGTCCTCGGCGCCCGGGCTCTCGTAGGCCACCGCATCGATCACACCCTTGGCGCCGCGCACATACTCCGGCGTGCGGGTGTAGAACAGCACCGGCAACTCCCGCACGACGACGGGATCACCCACCTCGAACCGGGGTTCTCCGGCCTTGCCGGCGTACACCTGCGGGTCTCCTTTGCCCGCGGCATGGACGATGTGACTGTTGCGCTTGACCGCAGCACCGTCGCCTTCGCACTTGGGGCGCGCCTCCAGGATCTTCCCGTCGAGCCCGCCGGCGTAGCGCTCCTTGACCTCGGCCATCCGTTCACTGAGCTCGGTGAGGCCGATGTGGTGCTTCTCGATCAGCACCCGCGCCACCGACAACAGCCAGCGACCGTAGTACGGGAAACCCAGATACACCGCGCGGCCCACGTCGACGTTGCCGATCCGCCGGCGCTCCTCCGAGAGCCAGATGCCTCGCCAGGCAAGCACTTCGCAGATCACATAGGTCATGTGTTCCCAGTACTCGTAATCCTTGTTCTCGTATTTCATCGGGGCGTCGGGCTCACCACCGACGTCGTGCACGGGCTTCATGTAGGCGACGAAGCGGTCGTGGTCGAGCAGGTCGGGCGTCGGAGCGTCAGGTAGCTCGGGATAGCCGGACTTGAGACGCGCGACGAGGTCGAGTTGGGCGGCGCGTTCGGCGGCGCTACTCATGGACCAACCCCTACGACTCGTTTCTCGGATGGCCGTAGGCTAGCGCGGTCAGCCGTCGGCTGAGCGAGGTTTCACCGATCACCCGGTCTCGGAGAACGTCAGCACCGGGATCGTCCGTCCGCCTGCGAGCCGCTCGTAGTCGGCATACGACGGGATGAAGGCCTTCGCCAGGTTCCACAGGCGGTCCCGCTCGGTCCCGGACACCTCGTGCCCGACGAACGTGCCGGTGTATCCGCCCGCGGAGATCGTGACGCGGGGGTGGGCCAGCACGTTGTAGTACCACGCCGGATGCCGTGAGCCGCCGTAGTTCGACGCCACCACGACCGCCCGGTCGCCATCGGTGAAGTACGTCAACGGGGTGGTCCGTCGTCGGCCGGTCTTGGCGCCGGTGCTGATCAACAGCAGTTCGGGCGTCACCACCGCCGACGACACCCGTCCCCGGCTCCACCGGAGCAGATGCCGGTCCACCCGCGGCGCGACCCGGCGGGCCACCCACCGCCCGGGGGTGTTGCCCGTCAGCCGCGCACCGACGCGCAACAGCGGAGAGCCGGACTTCGGGTCGACTGCGGGTATGCCCATCAACCCGATGCTAGGCAACGCACTGTTTCGGCCCGCGTCACCCCGGCTAAGGTCTCGGCATGGCTATCACCGAAGTCCGTGAAGTGATGATCGAGGCGGCGCCGGACGAAGTGATGAGCGTGTTGGTCGACATGGAGTCGCTGCCCCGATGGTCGTCGGCCCATCAGGATATCGAGGTTCTCGAACGCGACACCGAGGGCCGCCCGAGCAGGGCCCGACAGGTGGTCAAGATCGTCGGGGTCAGCGACGAGCAGGTGCTCGAGTACGCCTTCGACGACGGCGGAGTGAGCTGGACGTTGGTCAGCTCCAATCAGCAACGCGCGCAACGGGGTCGTTATACATTGACGCCGCAAGGGGATTCGTCCACGCTGGTGCGCTTCGAGCTCACCGTCGACCTGATCGCGCCACTTCCCGGCTTCCTGATCAGGCAGGGCGCCAAAGGGTTGATGGACACCGCGACGAAAGGTCTGCGCAAGCGGACGCTGCAGGTCAAGCGGGCCTGACCACGTGGCGTGTGACAGATCGGTGGGACGACCGCGCGACGCATCGATCGACGAGCGGGTGCTGGCGGTCACCCGCAAGCTTCTGATCGAGCGGAATTGGGACCAGCTGAGCATGCGGCTGATCGCCGTCGATGCCGGCGTCAGTCGCGCCAGCCTCGACCGCAGGTGGTCCTCCAAGGCCGAGCTGGTGTTGCACGCGATTCTCGGTGCGACGCCGGATCTGGCTCCGTTTGCGGGAACCGATCGCGCCGGGTGGGTGAACTGGGTGGCGCGCGGCAGCCGACAGCTTTTGCCAGGCCCGAGACACAGGCCGCGGTGCCCGGACTGCTCCTCGCGATGGCCGAGAACCCGGAACTCCGCAGGCGCTTGTGGGCCGATTTCAGCGGGCCCGCGGTGGCGTTGTTCACCGCTGATAAGGCAGGCGAGTCCGCCGATGCCGAGCTCGACGCCCGGACCGTGCTGGCCATGGCGGCCGGTGCGGCTCTGTTCCTGACGACCATCGCCACCGAGGATGACACCGACGAATTGCATGCCAAGGTCGCGGAAATTCTCGTCGCTGCAGTTTCATCGAGAGAATGACGAGATGATCGCATCGACGGGCGAACGCCACGTGATGCCGAGATCTCTCAGCGTGGCGGTGTCATCCGTCGGCGTCGCGGCAGTGAGCAGCAGTGCGGCTTCATATGTCAGGCCGTCGCCCATGGGCACGACACCACCCAGGATGTCACCGACCCGGCCCACACCGCGAAAGGTGCTCTGGCTGACTGGAATCCGCCGGATCTCGCGGCCCATTCCGCGCTCCAGTGCCGAGATCATGTCGTTGAACGGCACCAACGTCCCACCGCACATATACCGTCGCGGGCCACGGCCGGGCTCCATGATCGCGGTGTGCACATCGGCGACGTCGCGGATGTCGATCATCTGCATCCCACCGCGCACCCGTGGCGCGACTCCGAAGCGCACGATGGGCGCCCAACCACGTTCGGTGACACCAGGTGCGGTGTGGAAGGCCCGACCGACCACACTCGACGGATAGGTGATCACCACGGGCGCACCCTGCTGCTGCAGCCGCCGGGCCACCCGGTCGGCGTACCCCTTGGTCCTTGCGTAGTCGCTGCGCCCGTACGCAGTCGGCGTATCCGGTCCGATCACCCCGTTGGGCGGCGGGAACAGCGCGCTGTAGCTGCTGACAGACACCACCGGGTCGAGGCCCCGGGCGACGGCCTGTTCGAGCAACATCTCGGTGGCGTGAGCATTGATCTGCCACATGAGATCCCGGCGCCGGTTGTCGGTGCCCACGACACCCGCGGCATGCACCACCGCATCACATCCATCGAGCAGCGCATCGATCGTGGGCCCGTCGCGGATATCGCCGGACACGACGTCGACGGGCCCGGCGTCGGCCAACCGGTCGAGCACGGGTGCCCCCTCGGCGTCGGGGCCGACGAGCAGCCGGATCTGGTGGCCGGCAGCCAGTAAGGCGCGCACGGTGTGCGCCCCCAGATAGCCGGTTCCGCCGGTGACGCTGATCAGCATGGGGCCTCCTCGGGTGACCCCCGCCACCTTACGGTGCCACTGGCATCGAAATGATGAGGACGTGGCGTGGTCGGTCGAACCTACTCCTGGGTGATCGACGCGAGGGTAAAAGCACGGACGGCGCCTGCCACCTTCGCGGAGCATTGTGACAGGAGTGGTTCGGTGAGCTCCTCGGTGAGCCGGACCTCGGTCGGGCCGGCATCGCCGCCGAGCACCACCCGGATCCCGCCGTCGGTGCGCTCGACGTCGAGCGGCGGCCACCCGGCGATGCGGTCGTCTCCGTATTTCTCGCGCGCGAAGTACTGCGCGGCCTGCGCCGCATGCGGCAAGCTGGTGCGCCCGCGGAGGTGCCTGTTGTCCAACCGGCCCTCGAGATAAAGCCTGACGAGCTCGGCCGAGTCGGTGGTGTCCACCCTGCCGTAGCACAGCCCTTCCGGTAGTATCAGCATGGTCGCGGCGAACCGGTCACCACCCAGATGGGAGCACTCCCAGGTCATTTCGGGAAACTGTGCCGAGATGGCCGCGGTGGCGACGCGACCGCGGACCGCGCAGCATTGATCGTGCTTGCCGTGGGCGCAGATGGCCACCACCGGATCGCTGGACAACGTCCCGTCTGATCCGTCGAGAGCAAGGTCCAGGTAGTCACTCGGTTCACTCGCCTCTCCGGCGTAGAGGGCCTCGCTTCCCGGACCGGACCGGGCGATGAACCACCTCCACCGCGGTGCCGCGTCGCGACGACCGTGCCGGCGTATCGCTGCGATCCGCATGCCCGCCTTCTCCACCCGGTGCACGATAGCGCGCCCGAGGACGGGATCGACGATCGCCGGTGAGCTGAGGAATGCGGACTGCCCCCAGCCGCCGCTCAGTTCGAGGAGCACCCACGACGATCCCGCCGAGGCCGTGCCGTACATCGGATCGTCACGAGCCAGCGACTGGTCGCTGCACGGGGTGCGCTTCGCCGGCCCCGTCATCCGTCGGCCGCCGGAACCACGACGGCCTCGCGCAGCAGTCTGCGGATCAGCACCGTCGCGTCAGCGCGGTCGAGTCCCGGGAGGGAACCCGCATGTGCGTTGCCGCCCAGCCGAATCGCCTCTACCGCAGCGGCACACGACGCCGGGAAGCTGATGACGCGGTCGGGCAGCCGCAGCACGACGCGGTCGCCGGACTCCTTGACGGTGGCGACGAGGCCGGGGCGCCAGTGAACGCCGGTGGACTCGGCCGACGCCGATGCCTCGAGTGAGGCGAGAGGGCGAACCGCGACCGGACGGGTCCGCTCGGCGTGCCGATGCGTCAGCCGGTCGGCGGCGCCGCCGCCGAGTGTGGTCGCCTCGTCACGCATCGTGACGATCATCTCCGCCATCACTTTGGTCACCGTCGCGATCATCTCGTCCCGATCGGCCGGATCGGCTCCCAGCGGCAGCGACTGCCGGAACTCCTCGACGGCCGCCAGCTGATCGACGACCGCGCGAGCGACGTCGATTCCCGTTACAGCGGCAACGCCGATCGTGAGATGGATCGAAGTGGTGTCCATGGCTTGAGCGGAGTGCACCCATCCGCGTGGCAGGTACAGCGCATCCCCGGGTTCCAGCACGGTGTCGATCACCGGGTCCTGCGCCGCACGCTCGGCGATCGCGGCACGGTGCTCCGTCCACGGCTGCGACGGCAGCGGATGGACATGCACCGGCTCGTGCACGATCCAACGCTTGTGTCCGGTGGTCTGCAGGACGAAGACGTCGTGGACGTCGTAGTGCGGATCGAAACCGCGGTTGCCGGGTGGGGTGATGTAGGCGTTCGCCTGCACGGGATGGCCGAGGTCGTCGACGGCCTCCCGGACGAAGTCGATCAGAGGCGGCCACAGCCTGTGCAAACCCTGCAGCACTATCGTGGCGCCGGAAGCGAACTCGCCCAGCACCTTGACCGAGTCGACCTGATCGGGCATCTCCGCACCGAAGCCTGCGGGCCCGACGTAACAGTCGCGGGCCAGCAGGTCGCCGTCGCGGGCCAGGCGGATGAACGGAGCGCGCACCCCGCGCTCGGCGATCAACTCGTCAACGGTGTCGGCCGAGAGCAGATCAGCGAAATCGCGGGGCAGCGTTCCGCACCGGCTGAGCAGTGGTCTACGTCCCCAGTGCTCGGTGGCGAACGTGTGACGGTCGGTCGCGATGCAGCGGCTCAGCATCGCGAAACGGTCAGGCAGTTCCGTCGGCGCCGCCGTCGTGGCCTTCGGGGTTGGAGCCGCCGTCGGCGGGGCCTTCGCCGCCCGCGGTTCCGTCGGCGCCGCCGTCGTGGCCTTCGGGATTGGAGCCGCCGTCGGCTGGGCCTTCGCCGCCGCTGCTGCTGGTGGTGGTGATGTCGTCGTCGTCGAGTGCCATAGTGCTTGATCCTTCCATCGGCTGCGCTGCGTCGATGCTGGTTTCCAGCATCGTGACGCGCGCGATTGAGTGTTGCCGCAGAACGAGCAATTGAAACGCCGGTACCGCAACCGTTTGTAGAACCGGCGCTTGGGTATGCGACCGTCGGCAAATTCAACTTCGGGAGGGGTCATGACCACCTCACTCCCTGGTGCCCATCAGCGATGCCGGCATTGATGCGTGGGTCCCGCGTCGGCGACGACGGATGGGCCGACCGGGCGACCGGCAGCAGCACCTTCCGAAACGCTGCCCGGGCGGGTTACCTGGCCACCGGCGTTCTGCACTTCCTGCTCGCGTACGTCATCGTGATGCTGGCGCTGCGGGCGAACTCGTCGGGGGTGAGCGCGGACCCGTCGGGCGCGCTGGCCACCCTCGCCGGTGGCATCGGCGGCGCGCCGATTCTGTGGGCGGTGTGCGCGGCGTTCGCCGGTATCGGATTGTGGCGGGTGGTCGAGACGGTGATCGGAACCCACCCCAGTCATCAACTCGCCGGAGACCGGCGCCCGTCCGAGCGGCTCAAGGCCGCAGGTCTGGCCGTTGTGTACTTTGCGCTCGCGTTTTCAGCGGCGCAGTTCGCCATGGGCACCGGGACATCGAGCGGTCCGCAGAACGTCGGTCTGAGCGCCGAGCTCATGCAGACCCTGTGGGGCCGCGGAGCCCTCATCGTTGTGGGTGCGGTGCTCCTGGTGATCGGCGTCTACCACGTCTACAAGGGTTTCGCGCGAACCTTCCTCGACGATCTCGCGGTCTCCGGAACGCCGGCCATCGTGTTCCTGGGCATGACCGGTTACGTCGCAAAAGGTTTCGCCATCGGCGGCGCCGGGGCCATGGTCCTGGCGGCCACGGTGTGGTCGGAGCCGGCGAAAGCGTCGGGTCTGGACGCCGCCGTCGGAGCCCTGAGCCACACGGCTCTCGGACAGGCACTGCTCATCGTGGCGGCCACCGGGCTCGTCGCCTACGGCTTCTTCAGCTTCGCCGCGAGCAGGCTGGCGCGGCTCTGACGGAAGCCCGCGGCATCGGCGATTACCGTCCCGGATGCCGCGGCCAATAGAATCGATGCCCTGATGACCGATACCGCCTCAGGTGTGTCGACGGCCACCGCGGGGCCTGCGGCAGCCCGCATCTCCGCCGAAGCGCAACGTCGCAGGACCTTCGCCGTGATCAGCCATCCCGATGCCGGTAAGTCCACGCTGACCGAGGCGCTGGTACTTCACGCCAACGCCATCACCGAGGCGGGGGCGATCCACGGCAAGGCCGGTCGCCGCGCCACCGTCTCGGACTGGATGGATATGGAGAAGGCCCGCGGCATCTCCATCACCTCGACGGCCCTGCAGTTCCCGTACAAAACCCACAGTGGGAACACCTGCATCATCAATCTGCTCGACACCCCCGGTCACGCCGACTTCTCCGAAGACACCTATCGCGTGTTGACCGCCGTCGACTCCGCGGTGATGCTCATCGACGCCGCGAAGGGCCTGGAACCCCAGACGCTCAAACTCTTCCAGGTCTGCCGTCACCGGGGGATCCCGATCATCACTGTGGTCAACAAATGGGACCGCCCCGGTCGCGACGCGCTGGAGTTGATGGACGAGATCCACGAACGCATCCAGCTGCAGACCACGCCGTTGACCTGGCCGGTGGGTATCGCAGGCGACTTCAAGGGCGTCCTCGACCGGCGCACCGGCAACTACATCAAGTACACCCGTACCGCCGGCGGTGCCACCGCCGCGCCCGAGGAACACATCGATGCCTCCCGCGCCCACGAGGTCGCGGGAAGCGACTGGGACAATGCGGTCGAGGAGTCCGAGCTGCTGTCCGCCGACGGCGGCGACTTCGACCGGGACTCGTTCCTGCGGTGTACGTCGACACCGGTCCTGTTCACCTCGGCCATCCTCAACTTCGGTGTCAACCAGCTCCTCGACGTGCTCGCCCAGCTGGCGCCATCGCCGCACGGTCAGCTCGACATCGAGGGCAATCGGCGCGACGCCGCGGCTCCGTTCAGCGCCTTCGTGTTCAAGGTCCAGGCGGGCATGGACTCCGCCCACCGCGACCGAATCGCCTACGCCCGGGTGTGCTCGGGCACCTTCGAACGCGGCGACGTCCTGACCCACGCCGGCACCGGCAAGCCGTTCGTCACCAAGTACGCGCAGTCGGTCTTCGGCCAGCAGCGCTCGACCCTGGACACCGCCTGGCCCGGGGACGTCATCGGGCTCGCCAACGCCGCGACGCTACGTCCGGGGGACACCCTGTACCGGGACATCCCGGTGCAGTACCCGCCGATCCCCAGCTTCTCTCCGGAGCATTTCGCGGTGGCGCGGGGTACCGATCCGAGCAAGCACAAGCAGTTCCGCAAGGGCATCGAGCAACTCGAACAGGAAGGTGTCATCCAGGTGCTGCGCTCGGACCGGCGCGGCGATCAAGCGCCGGTGTTCGCCGCCGTCGGCCCGATGCAGTTCGAGGTCGCCAGCCATCGGATGGCAGGGGAGTTCAACGCGCCGATCGAGCTCGAGCCACTGCCGTACACGGTGGCCCGCGCGGCCGACCCCGCCGATGTCGAGGTGCTGGCCAAGCAGGCATCGGTGGAGGTGTTCACCCGCACCGACGGCGTCGTCCTCGCGGTGTTCTCCACCAAGTGGCGCCTGGAGAACGTCCAACGCGACAATCCCGACGTGGCGCTGCGGTCCCTGGTCGCGGCCGGGGACTAGACCTGACCGCCCGGCTGACCGTTCGTGAACTGTGCACCGAGAGCGAGGATTTCGGTCACCGACCACTGATCATCGGCGTGCGCGCCGTATTTGCTCGCCAGCACCTTTCCGTCAGAGGCGATGAGGAAGTCGGCCGGTTTGCCGAAGTGATCTTCGCCGCGGCCCAGACCCGCCGTGACCGACCGCTGCCGCGCCACGCCCCGCGCGGCGGCCAGCCAGGCGCGGGGATGGGCGACCGACTTCACCGACGATTCCACGCCGAACTCCCGGTAGAGGTTGCGCTCGGGGTCGGCAATGACGACAAACGGCAGGTCGGCTTCGTACTCGCGGAGCGCGTCGGCCGAAGAGTGGAACACGACCACCTCTTTGATGCCGGCCGCCGTGATCTGATCATGACGGGCGACGATCGAGCGCAGATGCAGGCGACAGATCGGACATCCGGCGAAGCGGCGGAACTGTAGGTGCACCAACAGGTCGGGATCGGGCACCGATACCGCCGTTCCGTCGATGGCGTGCAGCTGGTGTGGTTGGACGGCGGCGCCGACGTCGAGGGTGGCCATGTGATCAGTGAATCACGCCGCGGCGCAGCGGGGTGATGAGCAGCAGACCGAGCATGGCACCGTAGGCGAGGTGCTCAGCGATGAAGGTGGGGTAGCCAACCATCGAGGCCATGTTGCTGATCGGGTCACCGCCGCCGAACAGCGACGCCGCGACCGGCAGGCCGACCCACGCACTCAACGCGAACACCACGAATCCCCACACCACCGCCATGCCCACCAAGACGGCTGCGTGCCAGCGCAGCAGGCGGGCGATGACACCGAACAGCGCGCCGTAGGCTGCGCCGACCGCCATGTGGATTCCGGCGCCCAGTACGGCCGGGCCGAACAAGAACGTGAACGATTCGCCGGCCATCGCCGACTGCATGGACTGCATCATCGCGTCGCCCGGCGCCAGCACCGACGCGATGTGATACAGCGGGGTGAAGAACCCGGTGTTCTGGTAGGTCAGCGCCGCGATCATCGCGAGCATCGCCATCACCAACGACGCGCCGATACCGGCCGCCGCGCCCCACGCCGCCGCCGCGAGGCCGCCCTTGCTCTCCCCTGCCCTGGTGCTTCCCGGTGTTTCTGCGGATGTGGCCACAATCACTCCTTCGCCGTGTTCTCCGTTCGGACGGATTCGTCCACTGCGAGGAGAACCCGCGGCGCGGCGCCGCGCGGCGGGAGTGTCAGCAGGCTGACAGTGACCACGCAGGAATGTCAGCACGGTGACAGGATCGGCAGCACGAGGAGAAGGGGAGCCATGCCCGATCGCAACGGCCCGATCCGCCACGCCATGCGCGCCATCACCGGTGGCGAGAGCCCGCACGATCTTCAGATCCGCCACGCTGCCTGGGTCGCCCGATGCGTGGGCCGCGGCCCGGCCGCACCCCTGCTGCGCGAAGACGTCAGCGCGCTCGCCGGAACGCTGGCTGCCAGAGAATTCACCTCCGGCGAGGTGCTCTTCGCCTCCGGACAACAACCGGCAGGAGTCTGGATCGTCCGCCAGGGGCGCATCGAACTCGCGGTGGGTTCGGGGCGGCGCCGGGTTGTGGTGGATGTGCTGCGCACCGGAGACGTAGACGGCGACATCCCGCTGCTGCTGGCGATGCCGATGGCCTACACGGCCCGTGCCCTTGGCGACTGCACCTGCCTGTATCTGGACCGCCCGGCGTTCGAACACCTGCTCGCGACTCGTCCCAACATCGCCCGCCGCTGGTTGTCCTCGGTCGCCCAACGTGTCTCCGCAGGGCAGGAGCGACTTGTCGCAATGCTCGGCCGGCCCCTTTCGGCACAGGTCGCGCAGTTGCTGCTCGACGAATCGCTGGACGGCGCCGTCCCGCTCGCACAGCGCACCCTGGCCGCGATGCTCGGAGTCCAGCGGCCCTCACTGAACAAGATTCTGAAAGACTTCGAGCGCAAAGGGCTCATCACCATCCACTACGCAGGCATCGAACTGGTGGACTCAGACGGGCTGCGCGCCAGGGCGGAGTGAAATTCCCTGTCCGCGTTTGGCTTCCTGCTCGGTGGGCCAGTACACCTGGATGTCTGAGCAGACAAACCTTGCCTTGGCCGCGCGGATGGCCGAGTTGGCCCGCGCCGTCGCGGCGCCGAGTACCGCAGAGGAGATCGTCTCGGAGGTGACGGCCGCGGCGGTGGAGCTCATCCCCGGGGTAGGAGCGCAACACCGTTCTGGTTGAGATCGCCCAGCAGGTGATCGACATCCGAGATTGACGGACTCCGTTTCGGCGGCGTGGCACGGGGTAACTGCGCGGAAAGCAGCCGACCGAGGAGAACACCATGCGGGCAATGGTTTATCGAGGGCCCTACAAGATACGGGTCGAAGAGAAGGACATACCTGCGATCGAGCACCCGAACGACGCGATCATCCGGGTGCAGATGGCAGCCATCTGTGGCTCGGATCTGCATCTCTACCACGGGATGATGCCCGACACGCGTGTCGGCATGACCTTCGGGCACGAGTTCATCGGCGTGGTCGAGGAAGTAGGCCCCTCGGTGCGGAACCTCAAGCGCGGGGATCGAGTCATGGTGCCGTTCAACGTGTACTGCGGATCGTGCTACTACTGCGCCCGTGGTCTCTACTCCAACTGCCACAATGTCAATCCCAACGCCACCGCGGTCGGCGGCATCTACGGCTACTCCCACACATGCGGCGGTTATGACGGCGGCCAGGCGGAGTTCGTACGCGTGCCGTTCGCCGATGTGGGTCCGGCGATCATTCCCGACTGGATGGACGACGAGGACGCGCTGTTGTGCACCGACGCGTTGGCCACCGGGTACTTCGGTGCCCAGCTCGCCGACATCGCCGAAGGCGACACCGTGGCCGTGTTCGGCGCCGGCCCGATCGGCCTGTACGCCGCCAAGTCGGCGTGGCTGATGGGTGCCGGAAGGGTGCTCGTCATCGACTACCTCGAGAACCGACTGGAAAAGGCGCGGACCTTCGCGCACGCGGAGACGTACAACTTCGCCGAGTACGACGACATCGTCGTCCAGATGAAGAAGGCTACCGGCCACCTCGGTGCCGACTCGGTCATCGACTGCGTGGGCGCCGAAGCAGACGGAAACTTCCTACAGCATGTCGCGGCGGCGAAACTCAAGCTGCAGGGCGGCTCCCCGGTTGCGCTCAACTGGGCCATCGATTCGGTGCGCAAGGGCGGGACGGTGTCGGTCATGGGTGCCTACGGCCCGATGTTCAGCGCAGTGAAGTTCGGTGATGCGATGAACAAGGGTCTGACGTTGCGGATGAACCAGTGCCCTGTCAAACGGCAATGGCCCAGGCTCTTCTCTCACATTCAGAACGGCTACCTGAAGCCGAACGACATTGTCACGCACCGCATTCCACTGGAACACATCTCCGACGCGTACCACATCTTCTCGGCGAAACTGGACGGTTGCATCAAGCCCATCGTCCTTCCGCAAGCAAGCTGACGGGAGCACACAATGGTGTACACAGCAGACCACCCACCGGTTCCGGACCGCGACGAGTTGCGCAACCGTATCCCCGGTTGGGGCGTCGACCTCGACCTCGCCGACCGGCCGTCCGTCCCTCGGGTGAGATTCGATCCCGCGGCCACCGGAGCCCATTGGGAGTTTCCGGAGCAACAGCCCGAGAAATGGCCGCGGGAGCGATCGATCGAACACGCGATGCTGACCCCGGTATTCGGCACGTCGACACCGCCCCGCGGGGTCTCGGGCGTCGTGCGGAAATACGCTTACCGCTACAGCGAGGGACGCGCCGCCCACTGGCTGATGCTGTTGGCCGCCGACCGTGTCGACGCCTTCGAAAGCCACGTGGCATCACTGCTGACTCTGCGGCCGGACAATCCGATCACGCAAACGGGTGTCAGGAGCGAGTTCACCCACAACGGATTCAAGGCTCGGACCGGCACGACGCGGGTCGACAACTCCCACACCTGGATAGACCCGTTCATTGTCGCCGGCCCGTGGGTCGTCGCCGGGGGCCTCGTCACAAAGCTCGGTGGCGCTGTGATGAAGCGGCGACGGCGCCGCGCTACCCGTACCTGAGCGGTCAGTCCGCTTCTGCGTCCGGCAGGCCTTCCGGCGGCGGTGTCGAGTACGCAGGGTTGGCAGGCGGAACCTCTTGTTCGTCTGCTCCAGCAGGATCGTTCGGTTCGGGGTTGGTCACCGGTACTCCTCGATGGCTTGGGTGCAGGGACGTGAGTGTCGATACCCACATCGGTGCCGCCTATTCGTCTGTGTCGGGTTTGGCCCGCACGTCACCGGCAATCTGGGCGTGGTGAGCAGCGTGTGGGAATGTGTCGTCGTCGGGGGTGGCGCGGCAGGGCTGAGTGCGGCCTTGGTGCTGGGGCGAGCGCGCCGACGGACCCTGGTGATCGACGCGGGCGAGCAGAGCAATCGCGCGGCACCCGCCATCGGGGGGCTACTCGGCTACGACCAGCGGCCCCCGGCCGAGTTCTATGCCGCTGGCCTTCGTGAGCTTTCGGCGTATCCCAGCGTCGAGTACCTCCCTGGAGAAGTGTTGGCTGGCGCGCCCGTCGGCGAAGTCCTCGAACTGGATCTCGACAACGGCCGACGTGTCCGCACCCGACGGGTGCTGCTGGCGACCGGTATGCAGTACTGCCCGCCGGACCTCCCGGGACTCGCCGCCCTGTGGGGAGAGTCGGTCTTCCAATGTCCGTTCTGCCACGGCTGGGAGATGCGTGACCGCCGCCTCGCGGCGGTGGCATCCGAGGCGGACGGGGTGCATGCGGCGCTGATGTTGCGGGGGTGGACCGATGACGTGGTGCTGCTGACCGACGGACCCGATCGACTCGACGCGTCGCAGCGTCGGCTACTGGAGGCGGCCGGAGTGCCCGTCGACGAGCGGCGGATCACCGAGCTGGTCGGTTCCCAAGGCCGGCTCGCCGAGATCGTGTTCGCCGACGGAACGCGGCTTCGCAGGGATGGACTGTTGGTCGAGGCCCCGTTACGGCAGCGCTCGTCGTTGGCGCAGAAGCTCGGCGTCAACTGTATGTCGGCCTCGTTGGCGCCGGACGCCATCGTGGTGGACGCGCTTTTTCGGACTGACAGGCCCACAGTGTTCGCGGCCGGCGATGTCTGCACCGAGCAGCCGCACGTGGCGGGCGCCGTTGCGGCGGGGTCGAACGCGGCGATGATCGTGGTTCAGAGCCTGCTCGCCGACCAATACGGATTGCCTTACCCTCCGGACTGATGTTCCGCGTCACGTCTGGTCCTGGTGTTTGACCGGGACGCGCGCGGGTATGACCTGCGACGACAGGGCGCGCAGCCCATGCGCTCTGATGCAAGGTCCAGACCTGATTGCGGAGGTGCGTGCCGTGGTGGAGACATTCGTGCAGTCGACCGACGACGTGGTGGCGTTCTTGGTGGGACAGCACAATCTGATCAAGGATATGTTCGACGATGTTCTGTCTGCGTCGAAAACGGAGGCGCGAGAAGAGGCTTTCGTCGCGTTGAGGCAGCTGTTGGCCGTTCACGAAACGGCTGAGGAGATGGTGGTGCACCCACGTGCGCGCCGAGAGATCGACGAAGGCGACGCCGTCGTGGACGCGCGGCTGGCAGAAGAGCGCGATGCCAAGGAGCAGTTGGCGCAACTCGAGGAGATGGACACCGGTTCGCAGCAGTTCCTCGATGCACTGACACAGTTCCGCGACGCGGTCATCTCGCATGCCGACCGCGAAGGGGCTGAGGAATTCAATCGACTCCAGCGGGAACTCGAGGCTGACGATCTGAAGCGGATGGTGGCTGCGGTACAGGCAGCTGAAGCGATTGCACCGACGCGGCCACACGCCGGAGTCGAGTCGGCGAAGTTGAACTTCGCCGTCGGCCCGTTCGCGTCGATGCTGGATCGGGCGCGCGACGCCATCTCCTCAGCGCTCAGGTAAGGAGTCGAATCTTGACAGCGGCACCGCGCCCGGCAGTGGGCCGTGACCAACAGTTTTCGGGTCACGACTTCGCCGACTTGGCGGGCCGCTTCGCCGAGAAACTCGAATACATCCGGCATCACACCGAGCCGAGGTATGTGCGCACTGACTGGACTAGGCGTAACGCCGAGCTCGAACGTGACCTGTTGCCGGTTCCCCCGCAGGACTTTCTGCGGCACCCGGCAATCCGGTTCCAGATGTTCGTCGATGAGTACGTGGTGCCCCATGAGCTTCCGTGGATCCGAACGCACGTGTCCGACATCGGAGTGCTCGCCGAATCCCCAGTGGGTGCCCCGCCGATGTTCGCGGTGCCCGACAGTTCCGTACAAACGTCGTCGAATACGGTGCACCAGGCCTACCACCTGCTGCGGTACCAGGATGCCAGCGGACGGCAGCTGTACTGAAGCCGACACGATCGTGGAGTGGGGTGGCGGAGCAGCCTGATCAGGTTGCTCATTCGGCTGCACAGCGGCACACCCACCTGCGTCGTCATCGACACGCCGGTCTTCTCTGCGCTGCAATGGCTTTACCTGGCAGCGGTACTAGGGGAACGGCGCGTCCATCTCCACACGGGTGGGCCCGTACATCCGGTCATGGGGGCGGTGAACATCGTTCCGATCGGCCTGGTCGAACACCTGGAGGTCGATGCGGACCTGTTCATCTCGAACTGGGCGCTCAACGAAAGCATGCCGGACGCTCAGCGGGATGTCTTGGCAAGCAGCTGGTTCGGCGCAGACTCGCTGTTGCTGGCCATGCATGCCGGTGATCCGTTCGCCGAGGCGGTGCAGAGCTGCGGCGCCCGCGCGGTTCCGATCGGTTGTTTCCTGCCCGGCCAGCAGTACCTGGTCAGATAGCGGCCAAGGGCGGCGCCTTCCGCTAGTCCATCCGGCCGGCGTCGACCACACGGAGCACCGCTGTTCCCTCCTCGTCGGAGGCTTCCAGGTCCACCTCGACGTCGAAGCCCCAGTCGTGGTCGCCCGCCGGGTCGTCGAGGATCTGCCGGACCCGCCAGACATCGCGCTGCCGGTCGATGATCAGCAGTGCCGGGCCCCGGGCGTCCGCGCCGGTGCCCACGTCGTCGTGCTCGTCGAAGTACGCGCGCACGACCTGCTCCCACCGCTCGGCCGTCCAACCCGAGCCGCCGTCCAGCTCGCCGAGGTCGTACCAGCGCTGCCGCGCGAACAACTCCACCCGCCGGAACAGCGCATTGCGTACCATCGCGGTGAACGCCCGCTCGTTGCCCGTCAGTGGCCGCGGACGGGCAGGCACCGTCACCGGCGTATCCAACGGCTGGTCGGGGCTGGTGAGCTGCTCCCACTCGTCGAGCAGGCTCGAATCCACCTGCCGTACAAGCTCACCGAGCCACTCCACGATGTCGGTGACCTCCTCCGTGCGTGCGGCGGTGGCCACCCCGGACCGCAGCGCCTTGAACGCGTCGGAAAGGTAGCGCAGTACCGCACCCTCGGACCGGGTCAACCCATAGACGCTGACGAACTCCCGGAACGTGAAAGCCCGCTCCCACATCTCGCGCACGACGGACTTCGGTGACAGTCGCGCGTCGGCGGCCCACGGATTGGTCTGCAGATACACCTCATAGGTGTGCTGCAGCAGCTCGTCGAGGGGTTTGGGATAGCTGACCTCGTCGAGCAGCTCGATGCGCTCGTCGTACTCGATCCCCTCGGCCTTCATCGCCGCGACGGCTTCGCCCCTGGCCTTGTTCAGCTGCGCCGCAAGGATCTGGCGCGGGTCTTCCAGCGTCGCCTCGATGACCGAAACGACGTCGAGGGCATAGGTTTCCGCCGTCGGGTCGAGCACCCCGACCGCACCGAGGGCGAACGTCGACAGGGGCTGGTTGAGTGCGAAGTCCGGCGGCAGGTCGACGGTCAGCCGGTAACGGCGACCGTCGGCATCCGGTTCGGCCAGCCGCTCCACGACACCGGCCTGCAGCAGGGAGCGTGCGATGCCGATCGCCTCCCGGACGTGCTGGAGCTGTCGCTTGCGTGGTTCGTGGTTCTCGGTGAGCAGGCGGCGCATCGCTGCGAACGGATCGCCGGGACGATCGACGACGTCGAGGAGCATCGCCGTGGACACCCGCATGTTGCTGGTCAACGGCTCGGGCGCGGCATCGACCAGCCGGGTCATGGTCTTCTCGCTCCACGGCACCATGCCCTCGGGTACCTTGCGCCGCACCAGCTTGCGCCGCTTCTTCGGGTCATCGGCGACCTTGGCGAACTGTTTGAGGTTCTCCACCTCGTGTTCGGGTGCCTGGACGACGACGGTGCCGGCGGTGTCGTAGCCGGCCCGCCCTGCCCGCCCGGCGATCTGGTGGAACTCGCGGGCACTCAGCAGCCGGGTACGGGTGCCGTCGTACTTGGACAGCGCCGAGAAGACGACCGTCCGGATCGGGACGTTGATGCCGACGCCCAGGGTGTCGGTGCCGCAGATGACCTTGAGCAGCCCGGCCTGCGCCAACTGCTCCACCAGCCGCCGGTACTTCGGCAGCATCCCGGCGTGGTGGACACCGATTCCGTGTCGAACCAGTCGAGACAAGGTCGATCCGAACGCGGTGGAGAACCGGAAGGCGCCGATGAGGTCGGCGATCGCAGCCTTCTCCTGCTTGGTGCTGACGTTGATGCTCATCAGTGCCTGCGCCCGCTCCAGCGCCGACGCCTGGGTGAAGTGCACGACGTAGATCGGCGCCTGTTTGGTGTCGAGGAGGTCGCCGATCGTCTCGTGCATCGGTGTCGTCGCGTAGCTGTAGAACAGCGGCACCGGACGCTCCGCGTTGGCGACCAGCGCCGTCGGCCGACCGGTGCGTCGGGTCAGATCCTCTCGCAGGAACGTGACGTCGCCGAGGGTGGCCGACATCAGCAGGAACTGAGCGTGCAGCAACTCCAGCAGCGGCACCTGCCAGGCCCAGCCCCGGTCCGGGTCGCCGTAGAAGTGGAACTCGTCCATCACCACGAGCGCGATATCGGCCCGCGCTCCCTCGCGCAGCGCGATGTTGGCCAGCACCTCCGCGGTGCAGGCGATGATTGGTGCGTCTGCGTTGACCGAGGCGTCCCCGGTGAGCATGCCCACGTTCACTGCGCCGAACACCTCGCACAGCGCGAAGAACTTCTCGCTGACCAACGCCTTGATCGGCGCGGTGTAGTAGCTGCGCCGATCCGCCGCCAGAGTGGCGTACAGTGCGCCGGTCGCCACCAGTGACTTGCCCGAACCTGTGGGCGTCGCGAGGATGACATTCGAGCCGCTGACCAGCTCGATCAGCGCCTCCTCCTGCGCTGGGTACAGAGCAGTCCCGTTCGCCTCGGCCCAGGCGGCGAACGTTGTGAACAGCTCATCGGCGTCGGCGCCTGCCGCACGCAGCGCAGACAGGTCGCCGGGATCGTCGAGGAGGAGCTGGTGCGGGGTCATCGTGGGGACCAGAGTGCCTCATGTCCCGCGCCGGTGGTCTCAGTGCTCGGGGATCAGGGAGATTCCTGGGTGACCTTCTGGTGCCGGGCGATGACAAAACTCGAACCGTCGGGGGTCTCGTCGGGGTCGACCCGGATCTCGCGACCGCATACCGGGCACACTGTCGCCCGATCGGGAGGTGGGCCGTCGGGCAATTTTCGGCCGCTGCCCTCACACTCGTGATCCATCCTCAGTCGTCCCTGTCCTTGTGCTCGTCGTCGTCTTTCTCGGAATCTTCGTCATCGGTGTCGGCCTCGGCCCGCGCTGCCCACCTCGATGACGGACCAGTGGCTCGGCGAGACCAGCACGGTCCAGTCCCCTTCTGCGCGGCCCATTTTCAGAACGCCGTCGGCCACCTCCCAGGCAGTGGCGTCGTCGTACTCGGCTTCTTCGCCGTCCGTGTATGTGAGTTTGAATGCCACGCTGCAGGATGCCCGAACCCTGAGCGCCGAAACGTTCGAGAAATTCGAGGTGATGAGGGTCGCCAGGCCGTTTTTCGGGTAGAGGACAGACGCGCAGCCGAGACAGGTTGCGCGTCAACAACTGATTTGGGGTTCATGATGACAAGCCAAGGACCGGACGAGCGTCAGGAACCGGCTGCCGACGAGGTACTTGCACCGGCTACACCCGGGGCGCAGGCCCTGCCGACCGACCACGACGAAGGCGACGAAGCGGAGTAGCGCCTCTCGACTCGCAGGGTTATCCCCAATCGGTTGTTCATCCACAGGGCGCGGGTTCCGCCACATCTGTCGAACAATCGTTCGATAGCGTCGAGGTGTGAATGGATACGTCACTGGCGAGGCAGCACGGGCGCGGTTCCGTGTTCTGCTCGATCAGGTTGACGTCGCCCACGCTGAAATGCGGACACTCTCCACCGATGAGGTCGGCACCCGTTTCCGGATCGAGCTGGCGGATCGGTTGGAGACCCAGGAGCGGGTCAACCGCGGGCTGATGTACCGGGTGTTCGGGCAGCTCGCCGACCCGCCCGATGAATCCGAAATCGCGCCGGTGCTGACCGACCGGCTGTGCGCCCGGTTGCGGATCCCGCTGCGGGAGTTCAGACGCCGCGTCAGGGTGGCCGCCCCGATCAGCCCCCGCCGGCAGGTGTGCGGCCCGCCGCTACCTGCGCAGCTGCCTCAGGTCGCCGACCACGTCTCGGCCGGCATGCTGGGTGAGGATCACCTCAGAGCCATCACCACAGTGCTCAACAAGTTGCCGTCGTGCACGTCGGTCACCGACCGGACCGACGTGGAGGCCACCCTGGTGCGCGAGGCCTCGTGTCATGACGCGGATTTTGTCACCGAGCTCGGCAAGGGCATCGATGCGCTGTTCAATCCCGATGGGCACTACGACGAGGCCGACCGGGCGCGCCGACGTGGACTGGTGCTGGGTCCGCAAGGCTCCGAAGGGATGTCGAAGTTCACCGGTTGGGTGGACCCCGAGACCAGGAGCTACATCGAGGCGTGCACTGCTGCGGTGCGGCCTGGCAGACACCTTCCCGACGGCGCCGTCGAGGAAACCCGCGACGAACGCACGAGTGCCCAACGCTGCCACGACGGAGTCAAACTCGGGTTGAAGCTGGGGATCGCCTCCGCGGGCATGGGATCGCATCGTGGGCATCCGGTGACGGTGATCGCGCGCACCACCCTTGCAGAGTTGAACCAGGCCGCGCACGCCGTCAACGACCCCGAGGTGTCGATGCCGTCCCCGGCGCGCACCGGCGGAGACACCGCTTTACCGATGCGGGATCTGATCCGGATGGCGGCTGACGCCATTCATTACCTGGCAGTGTTCGACGAACACACCGGCCGTCCGTTGTACCTGGGTCGCCAAACGCGGATCGCCACAGCCGATCAGCGCATCATCTGCTACGCACGCGACGGCGGTTGCACCCGGCCGGACTGCCTGGAACCCGGTTACCACAGCGAGGTCCACCACAGTCCCAACTGGCACCCCGACGGTCGCACCGACGCCGATCTGCTGTTCTTCGCGTGCGGGCCCGACCACAAACGCGTCACCGACGGCCACCTGAAAACCAGCACTACCACGAACGGGCGCCTGGCCTGGACCGATGGCACCAGCCCACCGAAGATCAACCGAGTCCACCACCCCCCGACGAACTGCTGCGCGGCGACCCCGATCCACCCTCCGCGTGACGGGTGGCGTCGGCGGACACCGATGCCTGGACTCAGCCGCGCACTGTTGCCTGCATTCGCCCTGTTATGCACTACCGTCACCCGTGGTCAGGGTCAGGGGCACACACACGAGGGGACGAGCTCATGGGAAAGCAGACGACAAGACTGGCGCTCTGTACCGCGGCGATGGTACTCGGCCTGGGTGCGGCCGGGTGTGGTTCGGATAGCGCTACGGAGACAACGACTTCGGGGCAGGCCGACACATCGTCAGCCGCCGAGACGACCAGTACTCCATCGAGCACACCTGCGCCGCCGCAGTCGTCCGCAGTCACGGTCGGTGACTACCTGAAGGAGAACGGTGTCACCCAGATCATGGTGACTCGCGCCGACGCCACCGCGCCCCGGCTCGATCTGCCGTTGCCGCCCGGCTGGATGGATGTCGGTCCGAACACACCCGAAGACGCCTACGGGGCGATCATGCTCGAAAGCGCCGCCGGCGCACCGAACCCACCTGTGATCGTCGCGAGCATGGCACGTCTCAGCGGTGGCGAGGTCGATCAGGCCAGGATCCTGGAGCTCGCGCCGAATGCCGTCAGAAACCAGCCGGGCTACGAAGGACCCGAGGAAGGCAGCACTGGAACGCTTTCCGGGTTCGACTCCGCCCAGATCGCCGGAACCCTCGACCGAAACGGCCAGTCGGTGTTCGTGGCGCGCAAGACCGTGGTTATACCGGGTTCAGACGGCACCTACCTGCTGGCGCTCGATGCGCAGGGGCCTGCGGACGCGCAGCAGGCGCTGCTGGAGGCGATGTCGGTCATCGACGTCGAGACAACGATCCAGCCCTGACCCAGCTCGAGGCAGTCTCAGAAGGGAAGATGATGGCGAGCGCCGATCAGTTCTGGCACGACGTCGACCGGCACATGGTGCGTTACGGGGGATCGTTCGTCCCACGGATCATCACCCGGGCGAAGGGAAGTCACGTCTACGACCAGACCGGATCCGCCATCCTCGACTTCAGCTCCGGGCAGATGAGCTCCGTTCTCGGACATTCACATCCCGACATCGTGGCCACGGTCACGTCGGCGATCGGCACCCTCGACCACCTGTACAGCGGGATGCTCAGCACCCCCGTGGTGGACCTCGCCCGAACGCTCTGCTCGACCCTGCCCCCAACGCTTACCAAGATGCTGCTGCTGAGCACCGGCGCGGAGTCCAACGAGGCCGCCATCAAAATGGCGAAGCTGTACACCGGAAAGTACGAGATCGTCTCGTTCGACAGGTCGTGGCACGGAATGACCTCGGGTGCGGCTTCGGCGACGTTCAGTGCCGGCCGTCGAGGCTATGGACCCCCGATGCCGGGCAACCTCACCCTGCCGACACCGAATGCCTACCGGTCTCCGTTTCGGCACTCCGACGGCACCTACGACTGGCGGACCGAACTCGACTACGGGTTCGACATCGTCGACAAGCAGTCCTCCGGCAGTCTGGCTGCGTGCCTGGTCGAACCGATCCTGTCGTCCGGCGGCATCATCGAGCCGCCACCGGGGTACCTCCGCAGACTCAAGGAACTCTGCACCGAACGCGGCATGCTCCTGATCGTCGACGAGGCACAGACCGGTATCGGCCGCACCGGCCTGATGTACGGGTTCGAACACGATGGGATCGTCCCGGACCTGTTGACGTTGTCGAAGACGCTGGGCGCGGGCCTGCCGGTGGCCGTTGTGGTGACCAGCGAGGAGATCGAAACCACATGTCACGAACGAGGTTTCCTGTTCTTCACCACGCACGTGTCGGACCCGCTCGCGGCAGCCGTCGCTCTGACCGTCCTGACAGTGGTCGAACGGGACGGCCTGGTCGACCGGGCAGCGTCGCTGGGCCGAACGCTGGCCGCCCGGTTGGCCGGGATGTGTGAGCGCTACGAACAGGTCGGAGATGTCCGCGGACGCGGTTTGTTGCAGGGGATCGAACTGGTGTCGGACAAGACGAGCAAGGCGCCGGCGGATCACTTGGGCGCCGAGGTCACCGCGGCCTGTCTGGAACGTGGGTTGCACATGAACATCGTCCAGCTGCCCGGCATGGGCGGGATCTTCCGCATCGCGCCGCCGCTGACCGTCACCGACACCGAACTCGACGAAGGTCTGGGCATTCTCGACGACGCTCTCGCAGCGGTCCTGCGG
>NZ_JBAUJB010000080.1:0-6792 GCF_049683355.1 Mycobacterium sp. | reverse complement strand
CTCGGGTCTGTGGGCAGCCTCGGGTCGCCTTTGGCCCCCGGCATTGCGCCACCCGGTTGACCCGCGCCAGGGGATCCGCCGCCGGGAGACCCGCCGGGCTGGCCCCCACTCGGTGCTCCGCCGCCCTGCTGTCCACCCTGCGAGGCACCTTGCTGCGCTCCCTGCTCCGCCGCCGACATCGGTGACACAGCCGGTTGTTCCGTGGCCGGTGCCCCTTCCGGCGACTGACCCCCACCACCTGGCTGCTGGGCACCGATGCGCCCCTCACCTGGTTCTCCGGCCGGTACGCCCCGACCACGTGGATCGCCGTTGCCGGTGACCGGCGTGGTGGGCGCCGTGGAGTTCGGCCGAGGCTCCGGCGGCGGCACCTGTGTGGGATTTCCTGTTGCGGCGTATGTTTCGCGAACGGCCTCTGACTGATGCTGAAGCTGCTCCATCTTCAGGCTGAGAGTGCGGGCCGCACTGCCGCCGGCGGCGATGGCTGCGGGCATCTGGGCTTCCAGCGCCTTGTACTCCACCCGAATCGGCTCGTGCGTCGAGCGGGCGGTCTCGTGGGCGGCGGCCAGCGTAGTCGCCTGCGCGGCGAGTTGCTCCCACTTGCCGGCCAGTTCGACCAGCCAACCCCCGAACCGTTGAAACTTCGTGTAAGCAGCATCAGCCGCGGCGCCTTCCCAGTTCTCGATCTTGATCTGGAACGGTTGCGCTGCTCCGAGAAGCGTTGTCGCATTGGCCGACCACGCTGTGGCCGCGGCCCGCAGAGAGGCGGCGTGATCGCCGCCGTTGAGCAGCATGTCGGCCCGCTTGACGTCGACGAACCCGTCCTGGTCGGCTGTCACGGGTTGAAACGGAGCCATCGGACCGGGGGCGGTCGGCTCGGGCACACTGTTGGATCCGACCGGGACGGGGGGCGGCGGCGCAGGCGACGGCCCACCGGGAATCGTGGCGTCGATACTGGCTTTTGCTGCATCGTCGACGCGGCGGTACGCGCCCCCGACCAGTCGGAGGGTGTCGGCCAGTCGGCGGCTCTCCTCGATGCCGTACTTCTGGTAATCGGCAAGCGCCGCAGCGTTCTTGGAAAGGTTGGTCACCGCAGTAGAGGAAGCCTGCAGCGAGTCCGGGCGGCTCAGTGACACCTCGCCAGGATCAGCACCCCACGGGATGTCATCGACGATGCGCGCCTTGCGATCCAGATCGTCAGGGTCGACCTTGAATTCGTCCCCCGCCATTACCCCTCCAGAACCATCTGGTAGCGACTCTCCTCGCGTGGGTTGATCAATCGAATGGGTAGCTGCTTGTGCCGCGGAGTGTCGATGAAGTTGTTGCGCAGCATCACTCGGCCGATTCCCGGATGGGTTCCCAGGTAGGTCGTGGCGTTCGGCCAGGCGACTTTGGCTTCCGGGCCGATACGTGCGTTGATGTAGCCGGCGAACTCCCGAAACTGCGGAGTCAGGGTGACGACCGCACCCGCTGCGGCCGAGCGCACGACGAACTGGGTGAACAATCGGGCGTCGCCGAGGTTGATGCTGGCGTCGACGTCGTCGAACGGCATGTACACCGGATAGCGGTCGGCGGTCTCACCCACCAGCACTCCCGCCGACCCGATCGGAAGCTCGTAATGCCGGTCGGTGACCGGGCTCTCGCCCAGCAGGGCAGCCCGCTGCCCACCGTGGAGACATGAGAATCCCCGCGGCGTGGACGGCTGTGCCAGCGTGGTCAACAGCACGGTGGTGGTCGGGGCGACGCCGGGAGCGATGCGCACCCGTGTCAGCGTGTGGTCCGCCCGCGCAGACCACCAGGTGTCGGGCCCGCCCGCCGCGGTGTAGGCGGCGGTGAATGTGCTGCGGCCCTTGATCATCGACCAGGTTTCGCGCTCGAAGCTGATCTCGGTGGCCCTGTCGTAGTCGTCGAAGCTGCGGGCGGGTCGGGCGTCGATACCATTGCTGGCCAAGTGATCTGCGATCCGCGTCGTCGACGCAACCAGATACTGCGCCAGGCCCGAGACCCCGCTGTCGCGGCGCAACGCCGACTTTCGGGTGATCTCGGGATCGGCGCGCAGCAACAACCACGTTCGCCGGTTCGCCGGCGCCGGGTAGGGGCCGACCACCTGCTCGTAGAGTGCCACGAGCGCCGCGGGCGCGGTCTTGCCGACGCGGTATCCCGCCGACACCATGTCGGCTTCCAGGTCCGGGCAGAAGCCGGTCAGCAGGTCCTCGACCAACCGGGTGTGGACGACATCGTCGGTGAACGCCTCACCGTTGACGATCACCGTCGGGGTGAACGGGCGGGGGACCAGCTCGATCGCCGACACCATGTGGTCGCCTTGCCAGCGCACCGCGACATGGTCACCCGGCATCACGGTCGCACCGACCGCTGGTTCGGATGGCGGCGCCGGGGGCTGCCGGTGCCGTCGTCGCCATGCGAAGAGGGCGGCGACCCACCCCGTGGCCCGGCGACCGCGCACCGTCAGCACCGACGCGAGCCCGATCAGAACGCCCAACGGGATGCCCAACCACAGCATGTCGAGTTCGGAGAACAGCATGATGCACGCCGGGATCAGCGCCACCGCCCACAGCGCTTGGCCGGTGGTGAACCGCAACCCGAACACCGAGAGGAACTTGGTCATCGGCGCCTCAGCGCCCGTCTGGCCAACGCCCCGATACCGAGCAGCGCCGCGAGGCTGGTACCGACGACGACCACCCCGGTGATCGGCGCGCGGTCGGGAGGCGGAATGTGCACTGGCGCAGGAATCTCCTTGACCGTGTAGGGGATGTCCGCCGGCCCGGCCGGGACGTCCCACGTCAGCGCGGCGACCGGATCGATGACACCGGCGCCGACAACGTTGTCCACGCCGCCGCCCGGATGTCGGGCGGTCGCGGTGATCCGGTTGATGATCTGTGCCGGCGTCAGGTCGGGGAAGCGCTGTTTGAGCAGCGCCGCCAGCCCCGACACGTACGCCGCGGAGAACGACGTGCCGCTGATCGGGATGGGGCCGTCGTCACCCTGCAGCGCGTTGACGGGGTTGCCGTCGTAACCCAGCGCCACCAGGTTCTCGCCCGGCGCGGCGGCCCCGACCCAGGGGCCTTGCATGGAGAACCCGCTGGGTTGGCCGTTGGGGGCGATGCTGCCCACAGTCAGGATCAGCGGCGAGTACCAGGCCGGAGAGACGATGGTCTGCACCTCCTGCCAGCCGCGCGGGTCGGCAGGCACAGCCGGGTCCGGCGGAGGGTTCTGCGTACAGTCCCCGCCCGAATTGCCCGCGGCGACAACGATCGTCGTGCCCTTGACGTTGACGGCGTAGTGAACCGCGGCACCGACGACCCGTTCGTCGATCCGGCGGGTCACCTTGTAGCAGGCGGCCTCGCTGATGTTGATGACCTGCGCGCCGATGTCGGCGGCGTGCACGATCGCCCGGGCTAGGCTGCGCAGCGAGCCCGCGGTCTGCGTGGCGTTGGGGTCGTTCGGGTCGTTGCGGGCGCCCACCGGCGAGAAACTGTCCGATGTCTGCCGCAGCGACAGGATCCGGGCGTCGGGTGCCACCCCGATGAATGCATCTGTCGGAGCAGGCCGTCCGGCGATGACGGCCGCGGTCAGGGTGCCGTGTGCGTCGCAGTCGGACATCCCGTCGCCGGCCTGGTCGACGAAGTCGCCGCCGGGCTCGGCCGGGACTCGAGGCGAACCGTTCACCCCGGTGTCGATCACCGCCACAGTTACCCCGGCACCCGTTGCGAACTTCTGCGCGTCGGCCAGCCTGAGGTAGTCATTGGGCCACGGCCTGTCGGCGAAGTTCGAGTTCGGGAACACCGTCGGTGCGGCACAGATGCGGCGCTGCTCCATCGGCTGGTCCGGCCCGGTCTCATCCGGTGGGATGGCTGCGGGGTCGATGACCGGAGGTTCGATCGCCCCGACCGGGGGAGCCGTCAGGAGCACCAGGATCAGTGCCGAAAAAAGCGCACCTAACCGGCGCACGCGTCGTCACCCCCCGAAACACCCGACCATCGAACTGTGTGCCGACACACCCGCAGCAAACTTAATGCTGCCGCCGGGGCCACACAAAAATTTGAGTCGAGCGTACTCGCCGATTGCACCAGGCAATCGTAAGGGGGTCCCGAGAGGGGTCATTCCGCTTTCTTGCGCCGGAACTGCATTCCAGCAGGTGCGCACTCGCAGATTGCCTGCTGGAATACCGTTCCGGCGGGGGGTGGGACCTAGGCGTCGAGGTCCTGCTCGACCAGGTCGGCGACGGTGTTCAGCGCGGCCTCGTCTTCTGACTCCACGGTCACCTCGGCGCCCTTGCCGGCGCCCAGGGTCATGATCATCAGCGCCGAACCGGCGTCGACGGGTTCACCGCCGTCCGTCGACAGCGTGACCGGAACACCGGCGTTGACGACGGCCTCGGCGATGATGGCGGCCGGACGGGCGTGCAGGCCGATGGCCGAGCCGACGATGACGGACTTGCTGGGCATGGGTTCTCCTTGTTTTGTTGGTGAGGTTGTCGGTGAGGTGTAGCGGTCAGGCGGCAACGAGCTCGGATTCTTGCTTGGCGCCGGGCTTGATGAACTGCTTGGCGGCGACGACCGCCAGTGCGGCGGCGACCATCCCGGCCAGGATCGCGATGATGAAGCCGAACTTGTTGTCGATCGCGAACAGCACGAAGATGCCGCCGTGCGGTGCCCGCGAGGTCGCGCCGAAGGCCATGCACAGCGCGCCGGTGATGGCTCCGCCGAACATCATCGACGGGATGACCCGCAACGGGTCGGCCGCCGCGAACGGGATGGCGCCTTCGGAGATGAACGTCGCACCGAGAAGCCAAGCGGCCCGGCCGTTCTCCCGCTCGGGCTCACTGAACAGCCCGGGCCGGATGGTGGTGGCCAGCGCCATCGCCAGCGGCGGCACCATGCCGGCCGCCATCACCGTCGCCATGATCTCGAACGACGCGGTGGTGGCTGCCGCCAGCCCGGCGGTGGCGAACGCGTAGGCGGCCTTGTTGACCGGCCCACCAAGGTCGAAGCACATCATCAGGCCGAGGATGATCCCCAGGAAGATCGCCGACGTGCCGGACAGGCCGCTGAGCCATTCGGTCAGGCTGGTGTTGACCCAGGCCAGCGGGCGACCGATCAGGAAGAACATGATCAGACCGACCACGAGCGACGCGAACAGCGGGGTGATGACCACCGGCATGAGGCCGCGAAGCCATTGCGGCACTTTGAGGTTGCCGATCCACAGCGCCGCGAAGCCGGCGATCACACCGCCGACGATGCCGCCGATGAAGCCGCCGCCGATGAACACCGCCAGCGCGCCGGCGGTGAATCCCGGTGCGATACCGGGCCGGTCGGCGATCGCGAAGGAAATATAGCCGGCGAGAGCCGGGACCAGGAAGCCGAACGCCAGCCCGCCGAGGGTGAACAGGATCGCCCCCAGGTACTGGACGAACCCGCCCGGGGGCAGGTCGGTCAGCGAGTTGTTCAGCGCGATGTCATTTCCGGTCTCGGTGATGTCGTAGCCCGCGAACAGGAAGCCCAGCGCGATCAGCAGACCGCCGGCCGCGACGAACGGGATCATGTAGCTCACGCCGGTCAGCAGGATCTGGCGCGTCCGGGTGCCCCAGCCGACATTGCCTGACGGAGTGTCCTCGGCAGCTCCTACGGATCCCTCTACTCGGGCTGCGTTCGGATTGTCCGCTGCGGCAACGGCTTCGGCGACCATCTTGGCCGGTTCGTTGATCGCCCGTTTCACGCCGGAGGCCACCACGGGCTTGCCGGCGAACCGGCCCTTGTCCTTGACCCCGACGTCGGTGGCGAAGATGACGGCGTCGGCTTTGGCGATGGTCTCGGCCGGCAGCGGGGTGCTGCCCGAGGAGCCCTGGGTCTCCACGACCAGCGTGACGCCGGCTTCCTTGGCCGCGGCGGACAGCGCGTCGGCGGCCATGTAGGTGTGCGCGATCCCGGTCGGGCAGGCGGTGATCGCGACGATCGACTTGGCCGGCTTCTCCTCGGCGGGAGCCGCGGGCGCGCTCGGCGCCGCCGCGGTTGCGGGGTTGACCACCCCGTCGACCAGGTCGACGATCTCGGCGGCGGTGCCCGCGGTGCGCAGCGATTCGACGAAGTCCTTGCGCACCAGAGCCCTTGCCAGACTGGACAGCAGCTTCATGTGCTCCTGGCCGCCGGAGTCGGGTGCCGCGATCAGGAACGCCAGGTCGGCCGGGCCGTCGGGCGCGCCGAAGTCCACCGCGGGGCGCAATCGGGCGAACCCGATCGTCGGGGAGTCGACGTACGGCGAACGGCAGTGCGGGATCGCGATGCCGCCGGGCAACCCGGTCGCGGACTGTTCCTCGCGGGCCATCGCCGCACCGATCAGCCCGTCGGCGTCGTTGGTACGGCCCGCGGCGGCGAGGCTGCCCGCCAGCTTGGTGATCACCGCTTGCTTGTCACCCTCGACATCGGTGTCGAGCAGCACCAGATCCGCGGTGATGATCGGTGGGGAGGAGGTGGAGCTAGTCATGGCACTACTCTCGTCTTTCGTTGTCACTGGTTGGCAGGAATCGGTGAGATCGGGGAAACCTGAACCGCATTCAGGTCGACCTCGGCGGGTGAGGGCAGCGTGGTCCCCGGTAGAGCGGCCGCGGCGCTGCCGTAGGCGACGGCCATCTGCAACCGCTGAGGCGGCACCGCCCCACCGGCTTCGGCGCGGACGTACCCCGCCAGCGACGAGTCGCCGGCGCCCACGGTGCTGCGTGGGACGATCGGCGGCGGTGTGGCCATCCAGGCGCCGTTCTGGTCGACCAGTACCGCGCCG
>NZ_JBAUJB010000079.1:0-26487 GCF_049683355.1 Mycobacterium sp. | reverse complement strand
CGGCCGCCGTTGCCGAGTCCGGACGGTCGGTCGCCGCGCGGCTGAGTGCGGCCGTGGGCGTCGCGTCGAGGATTCGCGACGAGGTGGCCGCCGAGCGTCAGGTCCGGGCCGCCGCGCTGACGAAGACGCGCGAGGAGGTCAACGAACTCACGGCCCGGATCACCACGCTCACCGATTCTCTGCACCGCGACGAGGTGGCCAAAGCCCAAGCGGCACTGCGTATCGAACAACTCGAGCAGCAGGTGCTCGAGCAGTTCGGAATGGCAGTGGCCGACCTGGTCGCCGAATACGGGCCCAGCGTCGCGTTGCCTCCGACGGAGCTGGAGATGGCTGAGTACGAGCAGGCGCGCGAACGCGGCGAGCAGGTCACCGCGCCGGCGCCCATGCCGTTCGACCGGGCCACCCAGGAGCGGCGAGCCAAACGCGCCGAACGTGAGCTCACCGAACTGGGCAGGGTCAACCCGCTCGCCCTGGAGGAGTTCGCCGCGCTGGAGGAGCGCTACAACTTCCTGTCCACCCAGTTCGAGGACGTCAAGGCGGCCCGCAAGGACCTCCTCGACGTGATTGCCGATGTCGACGGCCGCATCCTCCAGGTGTTCGCCGAGGCGTATGCCGACGTCGAACGTGAGTTCGCCCAGGTGTTTCCGACGCTGTTCCCCGGCGGTGAGGGCAGGCTGCTGCTGACCGACCCCGACGACATGCTGACCACCGGCATCGAGGTCGAGGCCCGGCCGCCGGGAAAGAAGATCAAGCGGCTCTCGCTGCTGTCCGGCGGGGAGAAGTCGCTGACGGCGGTGGCGATGCTGGTGGCGATCTTCCGGGCCCGACCGTCGCCGTTCTATGTGATGGACGAGGTCGAAGCCGCCCTCGACGACGTCAACCTGCGCCGGTTGATCAGCCTGTTCGAGCAACTCCGCGAAGTGTCCCAGCTCATCGTCATCACCCACCAGAAGCCGACGATGGAGATCGCCGACGCGCTCTACGGCGTGACGATGCGCAACGACGGCATCACCACGGTGATCTCGCAGCGGATGCGCGGCCAGGAACTCGTCGCCAGTACGTCCTGACCGCCGGGGTCCGGAAGCACCGATTACCTCCCCTGCGACAATGGCGTGGTGTCTGAGGGTCTCTGGATCGCGATCGCGGTCATCGCTGTTCTGCTGGTCGCTGCGCTCGTTGTCGGCCTGCTCCGCTACCGCCGACGTCGGATCAGCCTCAAGGCACCGGACACCGCCACCCCAGTCGACCGCTCGGGCGGTTACAGCGCATCCTCGGGCATCACGTTCACCGGCTCGGCCCCCGCCAAGGCGCCGCCGGTCCCACGGGAGGAGCCAGGCACTGCTGCTCCGGAGCACCCCGCCCCCATCGACACCACCGGCTCACCTGCGGTCGGCGATGACGCCACCATCCCACGCGACGCGCCCAAGCGTCCGATCTCCGACGTCACGTTGCCCGAGCCCCCAGCGGCGCAGGTGCCACCGCCGGCCCCCGCCGAGGCTCCCGAGGCTCCCGAGGTTGCCGTCGACCAGCCCGCGCCGGTCGACACCGCATCCGTCATCGACGACATCGCGCCCACCGAAGGACGGCTGGATCGGCTGCGGGGCCGGCTCGCGAAGTCGCAGAACACCCTCGGCAAGAGCATGCTGGGCCTGCTGGGTGGCGGCGACCTCGACGAGGACTCGTGGGAGGAAGTCGAGGACACACTGCTGATCGCCGACCTCGGCCCCGTCGTCACCGAGTCGGTCGTCACCGCGTTGCGGTCGAAGATGGCCAGCAGCCGGGTGCGCACCGAGGCCGATGCCAGGGCGGTGCTGCGCGAGGTGCTGATCTCGGCGCTGCAACCCGACATGGACCGCTCGATCCGGGCGCTCCCGCACGACGACAAGCCGTCGGTGCTGTTGGTCGTCGGGGTCAACGGGACAGGCAAGACCACCACGGTCGGCAAGCTGGCCCGGGTGCTGGTCGCCGACGGCCGGCGCGTCGTGCTCGCCGCGGCGGACACGTTCCGCGCCGCGGCAGCCGATCAGCTGCAGGCATGGGCCTCGCGGGTCGGTGCACAGGTGGTGCGCGGCCCCGAAGGCGCCGATCCGGCGTCGGTGGCGTTCGATGCCGTCGACATCGGGATCACCTCGGGCGCCGACGTCGTGGTGATCGACACCGCCGGCCGCCTGCACACCAAGACCGGGTTGATGGACGAGCTGGGCAAGGTGAAACGGGTGGTCGGGCGGCGCGCCGTCGTCGACGAGGTCCTGCTGGTCCTGGATGCGACGATCGGGCAGAACAGCCTGCCGCAGGCCCGCGTCTTCGCCGAGGTGGTCGACATCACCGGCGTCGTCCTGACCAAGCTGGACGGCACAGCCAAGGGCGGCATTGTCTTCCGCGTCCAGCAGGAGCTCGGAGTGCCGGTCAAGCTCGTCGGGCTCGGCGAGGGGCCCGACGACCTCGCGCCGTTCGAGCCGGCCGCGTTCGTCGACGCGCTTCTGGGGTAGCGGTCGCACGAAACGCCCGGCGGTGCGGATACGAGCCGGTAATTGTGTCACGGCTCAAGGCTTTTTGCCGATCTTGGTCTTCGAAACACGAGCGTAACCACTTGAGTGTGTCAGTTCACGCAGCCGAAACACAACAGAATCACAGGTGAAACGCGGGCCGAACAGTCTCTTTGCGAGGCCGATCCTGTCGGCTGTCATCCCCAAGGAGGTTCACACAAAGTGGTTGGCTTGCATGATGTGGCCCTAGCCATACCGGACGACATGTTTCTGCCGTTCGGGCCTGAGGGCCTGAGCGCCGGTGACACGGCATGGGTGCTCACATCCGCCGCGCTGGTGTTGTTCATGACACCGGGCCTGGCGTTCTTCTACGGCGGTCTGTCCCGACAGAAGTCCGTCCTCAACATGATGATGATGTCGTTCGGCTCCCTCGGAGTCGTCAGCGTCATCTATGTGTTGTGGGGCTATTCGATGTCGTTCGCCTCGGCGCACACCGGGAACAGCGACATTCTCGGGATCTTCGACAATCCGTTCTCACTCTTCGGTCTGAGCCAGTTGTCCGAGGTGCGCGAGATCGGCGGTGTCGACACCTTTGTGCTCGGTGGATTCGGGACGGTGCCCGCCATCGTCTGGGTGGCCTTCCAACTCACCTTCGCGGTGATCACCGTCGCCCTGATCAGCGGGGCGGTGGCGGAGCGGATGAAGTTCGGCACCTGGCTGCTGTTCGGCGGCATCTGGGTAACCCTGGTGTATTTCCCTCTGTCGCACATGGTCTGGGGCGGCGGCCTGCTGTCGGCCTCGGAGTCGGGCATCGCGGCCAAACTGTTCGGCGTGGATGACGAAGGTGCCGCCAACGTCGCACCGATCGACTTCGCCGGTGGCACAGTGGTGCACATCAACGCCGGTATGGCAGCCCTCGTGTTGGCGATCCTGCTCGGCAAGCGCGCCGGCTTTGGCAAGTCCGCTTTCCGCCCACACAACGTGCCGTTCGTGTTGCTCGGCGCTGCCATCCTGTGGTTCGGCTGGTTCGGCTTCAACGTCGGCTCCGAAGGTGCGGCGGACATGCTCGCCGGTGTGGTGTGGGTGAACACCACCGCTGCAACCGCGGCCGCAATGCTGGCGTGGTTGCTGGTGGAACGTATCCGTGACGGCCACGCGACCAGCGTCGGCGCCGCCTCGGGTGTCGTCGCCGGTCTGGTTGCGATTACTCCCGCCTGTGGTTCGCTCAGCGCGATCGGTTCGTTGATCCTCGGTGCGATCGCCGGTGTGCTCTCCGCACTCGCCATCGGGCTGAAGTACAAGTTCGGTTACGACGATTCGCTCGACGTCGTCGGCGTCCACCTGGTCGCCGGGCTGTGGGGCACCATCGGAATCGGGTTCCTGGCCCTGGATACCGGTCTGTTCTACGGTGGTGGCATCGAGCAGCTCGTCGTGCAGGTCGTCATCGCACTGGTGGCAGTCGTCTTCACCGGCATCATGACCGTGATCATCGCGTTCATCGTCAAGCCTCTGGGCTGGCGAGTGTCCCAGGAGGACGAGGACACTGGTATCGATGAAACCGAACACGCCGAAACGGCTTACGAGCTCGCCTGATCGGCGACAATTTCATCGGAAGGGATCGACTACATGAAGCTGATTACTGCGATCGTCAAGCCGTTCACGCTGGAGGATGTGAAGACCGGGCTCGAACAGACGGGCATACTCGGCATGACGGTCAGCGAGGTTCAGGGTTACGGCCGCCAGAAGGGGCACACCGAGGTCTACCGAGGCGCCGAGTACTCGGTGGACTTCGTGCCCAAGGTGCGCGTCGAGGTCGTCGTCGACGACGCCGCCGTGGACAAGGTGGTGGATGTCATCGTCCAGGCTGCGCGCACCGGAAAGATCGGTGACGGAAAGGTGTGGGTCAGTCCGGTCGACACCGTGGTTCGGGTGCGCACGGGTGAGCGGGGGGCCGACGCCCTCTGACACAGCGTGGAATGAGCCGTCGTTTCCCGGCATTGCACCGGAAGAGCGCTAGACCGGTCAGTGCCGGAGAGGACAACTCATGACAGGACACAGACAAGACCCCGCCGCCGGAGCCCCTCGCTGGGTGCGCCCGGCGGCGGGTTCTTTGCGTCCCGCAACCGATCTGGTCGCCGCCGCCCAACAGCTGCTGGCCGGTGGACCACGTCAGCTGGACTCGGCCGCGCTGCGCAATGCGCTGTTGGATCTCTACGATTTCTGGCTGGCCTCCAAGGCCACCGAGATCGGCATCACCCCGACGAGTGGCTTCGCCATCGTCGCGACCGGGGGCCTGGGCAGGGGTGAGATCCTGCCGTACTCCGATCTGGATCTGATGCTGTTGCACGACGACATGCCCACCGACGCCGTCGGGGAAGTGGCCGAACTGTTGTGGTATCCGCTGTGGGACGCCAACATTCGCCTCGACCATAGTGTCCGCACGGTGCCCCAGGCGCTCAAGGTCGGCGGCGAGGACATCTCCGCCGGCCTGGCGATGCTCGAGGCGCGCCACATCGCCGGCGACGCCGACCTGTCATCGTTGCTGATCAGCGGCGCGCGCAGCCAATGGCGCACCGGGATTGCGTCGCGTTTCGACGAACTGGTCGAGCACACCAGGGCGCGATGGCAGCGCAGCGGCCAGATCGCCCACCGCGCAGAGCCGGACCTCAAGTGCGGCAGGGGTGGTCTGCGCGATGTCCAGCTGCTCAACGCGCTGGCCATCGCGCAGTTGGCCGACGTGTACCCGAGCCGGTCGCTGGCATCGCCGACCGAAACCCTCGGTGAGGCCCACCTGTCGCTGCTCAACGTCCGTACCGAGTTGCATCGCGTCGCCGGACGCGGCCGTGAACTGCTGCTGGCTCAGCATGCCGACGAGATCGGCGCCCTGCTTCGTGTCGGCGACCGGTTCGATCTGGCCCGGATGCTGTCCGACGCCGCACGCACCGTCAGCTACTACGTCGACGCGGGTATCCGCACGGCGGGAAACTCCTTGCCCCGCCGCGGGCTTGCCGCGCTGCGGCGTCCGGTACGCCGGCCGATCGACGAAGGTGTGGTCGAGTTCAACGGCGAGGTGATCCTGGCCCGCGATGCCCGCCCGGCGCGTGATCCGGGCCTGATACTGCGGGTGGCTGCCGCGTCGGCGACCACCGGTCTGCCGATGGCGGCGTCCACCCTGAGTCGCCTGGTGGAGAACGCGCCGGAGCTGCGCAGCCCCTGGGCGAGTCAGGCGCTCAAAGACCTGCTGGTGATGCTCGCCGCAGGTCCGTCCGTGGTGGGAACGATCGAATCGCTCGACCGCACCGGGCTGTGGGGCCGGCTGTTCCCCGAATGGGGTGCAGTTCGCGACCTGCCGCCACGCGATGTCGTGCACATCTGGACCGTGGACCGTCATCTGGTCGAAACCGTTGCCCGAGCAAGCGGTTTCACCACCAGAGTGTCGCGGCCCGATCTACTCGTGCTCGGCGCCCTGGTGCACGACATCGGCAAGGGCCGGGGTGGGGATCACAGCGACATCGGGGCCGAGCTGGCCACCCAGATCGGCAACCGGCTGGGGCTGTGGCCCTCCGATGTCGACATCTTGTCCAAGGTCGTGCGCCATCATCTGCTGCTGCCGCAGACCGCCACCAGGCGGGATCTGCAGGACCCCAAGACCATCGCCGCCGTGGTCGATGCCCTCGGCGGAGATCCGGTGGTGTTGGAGCTCTTGCACGTTCTCGCCGAGGCGGACTCACTGGCCACCGGCCCGGGCGTGTGGGGTGACTGGAAGGCCTCACTGCTCGGCGACCTGGTCCGGCGCTGCCGGTTGGTGATGGCCGGCGAGAGTCTGCCCGCGCCCGATCCCGTTGACCCGCGCTTTCTTTCGATGGCCGCCGACGAGGGCGTGCATGTCGAGATGACCCGCGCGGACAACCCGCACATCTACAGCGTCACGATGATCGTGCCGGATCGACGGGGCCTGCTGTCCAAGGCGGCCGGCGTCCTGGCTCTCAACAAGTTGAGGGTGCACTCCGCGTCGGTGAATTCGCACCACGGCTCAGCGATCAACACCTTCGTGGTGTCCCCGCATTTCGGTACCCCGCCGGCGGCGGAGCTGCTGCGCCAGCAGCTGATCCTCGCCATCGATGGGGAGCTCGACGTTCTGGGTGCGCTGGAGTTGCGCGGTGCCGACAGCTCGCAAGCGGGCCGCGCGGGGGAGGTCCGGGCCGCCGTGCCGGTCAACGCACCGGCCGCGCCTCCGCGGGTGATCTGGCATGCCGGGGCCGGCCCGGGGCAACTCGTCGCGGAGATCCGGGCCACCGATCGAGCGGGGCTACTGGCCGTGCTGACGGCGGTGTTCGAACGTGCCGGGGCGGACATCGCCTGGGCCAAGGTGACGACGCTGGGATCGTCGGTGGTGGATGTGTTCGGGGTGGTGCTGTCAGCGGACGGTACGGAGAACAGGCTCCGCCAGACACTGGAGCGAGAGCTGTATGCGGTGCTGCCGGCGCCGCCGCCCAAGCAGGTGGAGGAAGCCAGCTAGCCGGACGCCAAGTAGTCTGGCCTCGTGTTTGAATCCCTGTCCGACCGGTTGACCGGCGCGCTCTCTGGCCTGCGCGGGAAGGGTCGGCTCACCGACGCCGATATCGATGCGACCAGCCGCGAGATCAGGCTGGCGCTGCTGGAAGCCGACGTGTCGCTGCCGGTGGTGCGCGAGTTCGTCGCCCGTATCAAGGACCGCGCCAAGGGCGCGGAGGTCTCGGCTGCGCTGAACCCGGCCCAGCAGGTCGTCAAGATCGTCAACGAGGAACTCGTCGGCATCCTCGGCGGCCAGACCCGGCAGCTGTCCTTCGCCAAGACCCCTCCGACGGTGATCATGCTGGCGGGCCTGCAAGGCTCGGGTAAGACCACGCTGGCCGGAAAGCTCGCGAAATGGCTTAAGGGCCAAGGGCATACACCCCTGCTGGTGGCCTGCGACCTGCAACGCCCCGGTGCGGTCAATCAGCTTCAGATCGTCGGTGAACGGGCGGGTGTGCACGTGTTCGCGCCGCATCCCGGTGTCTCGCCCGACGGCGCCACGATCGAGCAGATGAAAACCGGCGACCCGGTGGCCGTGGCGTCGGGGGGTCTGGCCGAGGCGCGGGCCAAGCACTACGACGTCGTCATCGTCGACACCGCGGGTCGCCTCGGCATCGACGAGGAACTGATGGGGCAGGCCGCGGCCATCCGCGATGCCGTCACGCCCGACGAAACCCTCTTCGTCCTCGACGCGATGATCGGCCAGGACGCCGTGACCACCGCCGATGCGTTCCGCGAGGGCGTCGGGTTCACCGGCGTCGTGCTGACCAAGCTCGACGGCGACGCGCGCGGCGGCGCCGCATTGTCGGTGCGCGAGGTCACCGGCGTGCCGATCCTGTTCGCGTCGAGCGGTGAGAAGCTCGAAGACTTCGACGTCTTCCATCCCGACCGGATGGCAGGGCGCATTCTGGGCATGGGTGACGTGCTGTCGCTCATCGAGCAGGCAGAACAGCACTTCGACGCCGAGCAGGCAGAGGCGACGGCCGCCAAGATCGGCAGCGGCGAGCTCACGCTCGAGGATTTCCTCGAGCAGATGCTGGCGATCCGCAAGATGGGGCCCATCGGCAACTTGCTGGGCATGCTGCCGGGCGCCGGCCAGATGAAGGACGCGCTGGCCGCCGTCGACGACAACCAGCTCGACCGGGTGCAGGCCATCATCCGCGGGATGACCCCGGCCGAGCGCGCCGACCCGAAGATCATCAATGCCTCGCGCCGGCTGCGTATCGCCAACGGCTCCGGGGTGACGGTTTCGGAGGTCAACCAGCTCGTCGACCGCTTCTTCGAGGCGCGCAAGATGATGTCCCAGATGGCCGGCCAGATGGGGATGCCGTTCGGCCGCAAGAACACTCGCAAGGCCGCCAAGGGCAAGAACAAGCAGAAGGGCAAGAAGGGGCGCAAATCGGGCGCCGGCCCGACACCCCCGAAGACGCGCAATCCGCTCGGCGCGGGCATGCCAGCCGGCTTCCCCGATCTGTCGAACATGCCCAAGGGGCTCGACGAGCTCCCACCGGGCCTGGCCGACATCGATCTGTCGAAGCTGAAGTTCCCCAAGAACTGATGCCCCTGCACGTCCGGGGACGCGGGTTGCCCGACGGTGAGCCCGTCGAGTGGTGGATCGTCGATGGCCGGCTCAGCGCCGAACCGGTGACCGGCGCCGAGACGGTGTTCGGAGCTGACGGGGATGCCGGGTGGATTCTTCCCGGCCTGGTCGACGCGCACTGCCACGTCGGGCTCGGCCAGCACGGACCCATCGAGATGGACGAGGCCGTCGCGCAGGCCGAAACCGAGCGCGCCGCCGGGGCGCTGCTGCTGCGGGACGCCGGGTCACCCACCGACACCCGAGGCTTCGACGACCGAGCCGACCTGCCGCGCATCATCCGCGCCGGTCGCCATCTCGCGCGGCCCAAGCGCTACCAGCGCGGGTTCGCGATCGAGTTGGAGGACCAGTGGCAGTTGCCCGACGCGGTGGCAGCGCAGGCCCGGTGGGGTGACGGCTGGGTCAAGCTGGTGGGGGACTGGATCGACCGCGATATCGGGGACCTGGCGCCGCTGTGGCCCGACGACGTGCTCAAGGCCGCCATCGAGGCCGCTCATGCCAACGGCGCGCGGGTGACGGCCCACGTGTTCAGCGAGGACGCGCTGCCGGGGCTGATCAAGGCCGGTATCGACTGCATCGAGCACGGCACCGGGCTCACCGAGGACACCGTGGACCTGATGGTCGAGCACGGCACCGCGCTGGTGCCCACGCTGATCAACATCGAGAACTTCCCCGACATCGCGTCGGCCGCCAGCAAGTACCCGCGCTACGAACGCCATATGCGTGCGCTGCACCAGAGTTGTGCGGCCAGGATCGGTGCGGCGCGCGAGGCCGGTGTGCCCATCTACGCCGGCACCGACGCCGGCAGCGCCGTCGCCCACGGCCGCATCGGTGACGAGGTCGACGCGCTCAAGGGCATCGGTATGACCTCGACCGAAGCACTGGGTGCCGCCTGCTGGGACGCCCGGCAGTGGCTGGGCCGCCCCGGGCTTGCCCACGGAGCGTCGGCCGATCTGGTCTGCTACGCCGACGACCCGCGCAGGGGCGCGGCGGTGCTGGGCGCCCCGACGCTGGTGGTCCTCCGCGGCACCGTCCACTGAGGCGCCGAGTGTGAAGCCAGGGTCGTGATCGGGGCCGCGATCACGACCCGGAGTGCTATTCCGCGGCGGGTGGCTAGGGCTGGGAGAATCCCCAGTCCAGCAGCCTGGTCGCCTGCCCGTAGAGGTCGCCGTCGCCGAACATCTGCACCACCACCAGGCGCCGGTTGCCGCGTTGGGCGGCGCCGACGTAGGTCTTGCGGGCCAGGTTGGTGTAGCCGGTCTTGCCGCCGAGGTCGCCCGGGTAGCGGGTGAGCAGCTCGTTCTGGTTGGTGATCGTCTTGCCGGGGAACTGTGCCGACGGTTGCCGCATGATCTGGGCGATCAACGGATACTTCAGGGCCGCGCGCATGATGACCGCGAGATCGTGTGGCGTGGTCACCGACTCCCAGCCGGGGCCGTCCAGTCCCGACGGTGACGACGCCTTGGTGCTGCGTGCGCCGACCAGGGCGGCTTTGCGGTTCATCGCGGCCAGCGCCACCTGCTTGCCGCCGAGCATGTCGGCCAGCATGTTGGCCGCGTCGTTGCCCGACACCATCAGAATCGCCTCGACGAGCTGGCGGGTGGTGTAGGCCTGCCCGGGTTCGAGCCCTACGCAGGAGCACTCGACGTTGGTGTGGGAGGCGTTGGCCCGGGCGAAGTTGTCGGGCCGGAGGTGGTCGAGCACCACCGTGGCGAGCAGCACCTTGATCGTGCTGGCCGGGGCGTAGGTGCCGTAGGGATCCCGGCTGGCCAGCACCCGGCCGGTGTCGAGGTCGGCGACCAGCCAGGCCTTGGCGGGACCGTCCGGAAGCGCTTGCGCAGCAGCCGGCGCTGGGTCGGGCTGGGCCGCCGCGGTGGGTGCGCCGGCCGTCATCGCGGCAGGCAGGACCACGCTGAGGGCGAGCGCCAGCCCCGCGAAACTTCGTCGCACAGCAGGTGAGGCTAGTGGCGCCAGGACTCGCCGAGCGCGCGATCAGGTCTCCATCGGGTATCGAGTCGACCGGTCAGAGCCGGCTGACACCCGCGTTCGGTTCCAGCGCGAAGCCCCAGTCGAGCAGGCTGGCGGCCTGATCCCAGTAGCTGGGCGCCCCCTCCTTGTCGAGCCCGAACATCAGCGCGACCACCAGCCGCTTGCCGTTGCGTTGGGCGCCGCCGACGAATGTCTTGCGGGCGAGGTCGGTGTAACCGGTCTTGCCGCCGAAGGTGCCCGGATAGCGCTGCAGTAGTTGGTCCTGGTTCACCAGCACCTTGTCGCCGGTCTTGGTGGGGAAGACGGCGGTGGGCATCGCGGTGATCTGGGCGAAGACGGGGTTGGCCATCGCAGCCCGGAAGATCACCGCCAGATCGTGCGGCGAGGACCACATGTCGATGCCAGGTCCGTCGATCCCCGACGGTGACCCGGCGTTGGTTCCGTAGGCGCCCACCAGCGCAGCCTTGCCGTTCATCTTCATCACCGCGACGTCGTGACCGCCGAGCATCGTGGCCAGCGTGTTGGCGGCGTCGTTGCCCGACACCAGCAGCAGAGCCTCCAGCAGCTGCCGGGTGGTGTAAGTCTTTCCCGGGGCCACGCCCGCGCAGTTGCACTCCACCCGGGTGTCGGCTTCGTTGGCGACGATCGTCGCGTCGAGCGGCAACTCGTCGAGCACCGTCAGCGCGAGCAACACCTTGATGGTGCTCGCCGGGGCGTACTGGCCGTGTTCGTCGCGGGCCGCGAGCACCGCGCCGGTGTCCATGTCCGCCACCAGCCACGCCTGGGCCGGCCCGTCGGGGATCGGCGTCGACCCCGCCGGCTGGATGACCCCGGTCGCGGGCACGGCCGCCGCGGTCGGGCCGAAGGGGCCGAGGGTTCCCACGACCAGGGCCAGGGTGACCGCGAGGGACGTGAGAAGCCTTGTCATGTCGGGTGAGCCTAATCCCGGTCGACCATCGTGTTCAATCAATCCATGTTGAGCCTCGAGGAGATCTCGGACCGTTTGGAAATCCAGCAGCTGCTGATCGACTACTCCACGGCGATCGACCAGCGACGCTTCGACGACCTCGACGCGGTGTTCACCTCCGACGCCTACATCGACTACCGGGCCGCCGGGGGCATCGACGGGCCGTTCCCCGAGGTCAAGGCGTGGCTCTCTGAGGTGCTGCCGAACTTCCCGGCGTACTACCACATGCTGGGCAACGTCGATGTGCGCGTCACCGGCGACACCGCGACCTCGCGGGCGATCTGCTTCAACCCGATGGTGATGGGTGGGGGCCAGCAACAGATCTATTTTGTCGGCATCTGGTACGTCGACGAGTTCGTCCGGACCGCGCAGGGCTGGCGGATGAGCAGGCGCGTCGAGGAGAAGTGCTTCGACAAGATCCTGTGACCGGCTCAGCGGGCCACTCGACGCGCCACGCTGCCCGCCACCTTCTTGATCCGGTCGAAGATGTACAGGGAGAACACCACGTTGAAGACGTCCTCCCGCAGCCGAGTCAGCGTGGAGCTGGTGATGAACCAACGCCCGTCGATCTTCTGGTAGGTCTTGTCGTAGTGGCCGTATCCGCGCAGGTTCACCCCGGGCGGGGCGCCAGCCGGACGACGTCCTCCAGCGCCCACACGGCATGCGCGGGCGTCGCCGAGGTCAGCTCGATCTCCGGTGCGTGCACCTGATGCACCGTGGCCCGGTCGCCGAGGCTGCGGCGGGTGAACGCGACGAACGGATCGGCGCCGACGATGACCTTGCCACCTGCGCCGACCGTGTCACTGCGGAAGTCGTCGGTGAAGATGGTCCGCTACGAGTCCCAGTCCTTGGTGTCCAGGTACCGGCAGTAGCGGGCCTTGAGCTGCTTGATCGACTCGATCTCCAGTAGAACGGCGGCGTCATCCATGGGCCGAGGGTGACACTGGCTGCATAGTTTGTAAAGGTTCGCAAAGGCGCCTCGCACAGGTGCTGCGCCGGTGGCCGACGCCGGATTTCGTCCTGCGCAGCGGGCTCTGGCACAATGAGCGGCTGTCTGCCTCGGGACTCCGGCCCCGGGGCGGTCACACACGTAAGGCAAAACCGGACCGGGCAGCCCGCCCGCGTCGCTTGAATTGCCAACGTGGCAATCACAGGAGAATTCGCACCACCATGGCTGTCAAGATCAAGCTCGCCCGTTTCGGCAAAATTCGCAATCCCCAGTACCGCATCTCGGTCGCCGACGCACGCAACCGTCGCGACGGTCGCGCCATCGAGGTCATCGGCCGGTACCACCCGAAGGAAAACCCGAGCCTCATCGAGATCGATTCGGAACGCGCCCAGTACTGGCTCGGCGTGGGTGCCCAGCCCACCGAGCCCGTCCTGCAACTGCTCAAGATCACCGGCGACTGGCAGAAGTTCAAGGGCCTGCCCGGCGCTGAGGGCACGCTGAAGGTCAAGGAGCCCAAGACCAGCAAGCTCGACCTGTTCAACGCCGCGCTCGCCGAGGCCGATGGCGCTCCGACCGGCGAGGCCACCCAGCCCAAGAAGAAGAAGGCGCCGGCCAAGAAGACCGAGCCGGCCGCTGAGAAGGCGGACGAGAAGGCCGACGACAAGCCTGCCGCAGAGAAGGCCGATACCGAGACCGCCGACGCGGCCGAGACCGCTGACGCTCCCAGCGAGAGCTGAGCACGCCGGTGAGTTCAGTCGTCGTCGACGCCGTCGAGCATCTGGTCCGCGGGATCGTCGACAATCCCGATGACGTCCGGGTCGACATGGTGACCAACCGCCGCGGCCGCACGGTCGAGGTGCACGTCCATCCCGAAGACCTCGGCAAGGTCATCGGGCGTGGGGGACGCACTGCTACCGCGTTGCGCACCTTGGTGGCCGGTATCGGTGGCCGGGGTATCCGCGTCGACGTGGTGGACACCGACCAGTAGGCATCGCCCATGGAGCTGGTCGTCGGGCGCGTGGCGAAGGCGCACGGCGTCACCGGTGAGATCGTCGTCGATGTCCGCACCGACGACCCCGACGGCCGGTTCGCGCCCGGTGAGACGTTGCGGGGGCGCGCTTCCCGCGGTGGTTCCGAACGCGACTACACCATCGAATCGGTTCGCGAACACTCCGGGCGGCTGCTCGTGCGGCTGGACGGAGTCCGCAGCCGCGATGCCGCCGAGGCGATGCGCGGCACGCTGTTTCTCGTCGACTCCGACGATCTGCCCCCGATCACCGAAGCCGACGAATTCTACGACCATCAGCTCGAGGGGCTGCGGGTGCGGACCGTTACCGGCGAGGATGTCGGCACGATCACCGAGGTGTTGCACACCGCGGCCGGTGAGCTGCTCAGCGTCAGATCCGCTGAGGGCCGGGAGATCCTGATCCCCTTCGTGAGTGCGATCGTGCCCACGGTGTCGCTTGCCGACAGCGTGGTCGAGATCGATCCGCCCGATGGATTGCTCGATCTTGCCGACCTCGAGTGAGGCGCGCGGTGCGTATTGATGTGGTGAGCATCTTTCCTGCGTACCTCGAACCGCTGCGGCAGTCTCTGCCGGGCCGGGCCATCGAGGCCGGGGTGGTCCGACTTGCCGTGCACGACCTGCGGGACTGGACCCACGACGTCCATCGGTCCGTCGACGACTCGCCCTATGGCGGGGGCCCGGGAATGGTGATGAAGGCGCCGGTGTGGGGTGCGGCGCTCGATGAGATCTGTTCGGAGAACACTCTTCTGGTGATTCCGACGCCGGCGGGCCGACTGTTCACCCAAGTCGATGCCGCGCGCTGGAGCGGTGAGGAACATCTGGTGTTCGCCTGCGGGCGCTACGAGGGGATCGACCAACGTGTCGCACAGGACGCTGCGCGCCGGATGCGGGTCGAGGAGGTCTCCATCGGCGATTACGTCCTGCCCGGGGGTGAATCGGCGGCATTGGTGATGATCGAGGCGATGGTGCGCCTGCTGCCCGATGTGCTCGGCAATCCCGAGTCCCATCGCGACGACTCACATTCTGACCTGGTCGGAGGCCTCCTGGAAGGCCCCAGCTACACCAGGCCGGCGAGCTGGCGTGGACTCGATGTCCCGGACGTGTTGCTCTCGGGCGATCACGCGCGAATCGCCGCCTGGCGCCACGAGCAGGGGCTCGAGCGGACCCGCGAACGCCGGCCGGATCTGCTGGACTAGATGCGGCCCTCGGGGAACATCGTCCTCACGGCCTGCGTGATGGTCTGCCGTGCGGTGTCGTCGTCGGCTGCCTGCATCGACCCGATGACCATCACGTAGCGGCGCTCGGAGCCGACGACACCGGTGGACAGGTGCATCCAGTCGGCGCCGATGCAGCACATCCAACCCTGCTTGACGGCCACCGGTTCGGCGAACAGCCCCTCGGGGATGCCGAACCGCTGCGGGTAGATGCCGCCGGGGACCATCCCGTCGGGCGCCGTGGGTGTCGACGCCGCCAGGTCGGACAGGATGATGTCGGCCTGCTCGGGCGGCAGTCCGCCGGTGCCCGCCAGCAGCATGTCGTAGTAGCGCACCACATCGGTGGCGGTGCTGATGGTGTTGAACCACCGGCCGTTGCCGGGCGGACGGGTCGCTCCCAGCCCGTAGCGGGCGACCACGCGATTGATGATCGCGCTGCCCCCGCTGCGGTTCCAGAAGACTTCCGCAGCGCTGTCGTCGGAGGACCGCAACATCACGTCGAGCGACTGCCGATCCTCCGGCGACAGCGTGGTCTCACCGCGCGAGACCTGCAACAGCAGGTCGTCTGCGATGAACAGCTTGACCACCGAGGCGATGGCGATCGTCATGCCGTTGCCGTTGGTCAGCAACTGGCCGGTATTGCGGTCGAGCACCGCCGCGGTGATCTCGGCGCCGGCCGCGGCCGCCTCGTCGGTGGCCAGCCGTTGGCGGTCCGCCAACCCGGCGAAGCCGGCGCTGGGCGCGTCCGGCGGGGCTTCGGGCAGCGGGGCCATGGTGCCCAGCGGAGCGACCACCGTCCGCTGCGGGCCCGACGGCGCAGGGGGTGACCCGTGCACCTGGGCCTCACACCCGGCGATGACAACGGCCGCCGCCACCACTGCCGTCAACTCGGTGACCAGCCGCGATGACCGCCTTCGCATCTGTGCCCTCCGTCATTCTCCGCTGAAACTGCAGAGCCGATCCCGCGTTGTCGGGGCTGTATACCCGTTTTCCCAGGGTAGCCTTGTAAAAACGACCACGCCTGGGCGCCGATGTGCGCTGCACCACCCTGCGAGCGCGGGCACGCCGATTTCGGGGAATCGGAGTTCGTCTGGCACAATTGGGCAGTTGTCTGTGCACGGCCGGAACCGCCGCACGACTGCCCCAGACGTCCGAATCACCCATCGGCTCTGCGCGCGTCCCCCGCGACGTCGCCAGCAGCCCGAACAGCAAGGAAGTGTCTCCGATGAACACCCTGGATTTCGTCGACCAGTCGTCGTTGCGCGACGACGTCCCGGATTTCGGCCCCGGCGACACCATCAACGTCCACGTGAAGGTCATCGAGGGCTCCAAGGAGCGCATCCAGGTCTTCAAGGGCGTCGTGCTGCGCCGCCAGGGCGGTGGCGTCCGCGAGACCTTCACGGTGCGCAAGGAAAGCTACGGCGTCGGCGTCGAGCGGACCTTCCCGGTGCATTCGCCCAACATCGACCACATCGACATCGTCACCCGCGGTGACGTGCGTCGCGCCAAGCTCTACTACCTGCGTGAGCTGCGCGGCAAGAAGGCGAAGATCAAGGAAAAGCGCTGACCTGCCGGGTCGCGCCGAAACCTTCGGCGCGCTGGCTACGCTGATCTCGTGACCGGACCCTCAGACGGCCGACCCGAACCCGACGACCTGTCGTCCGAGCGCACGCTCGGTACCGCAGATCCGGCCGCTGCAGCCGCCGACGAGGAGCAGGAACCGTCGAAGAAGAAGCGCGGCGCGGTGCGCGAGGCGGCCCTGCTGATCACCATCGCGGTGGTTCTGTACTACGTGATGCTGACGTTCATCGCCCGGCCGTACCTCATCCCGTCGGAGTCGATGGAACCCACGCTGCACGGGTGTCCCGGTTGTGTCGGCGACCGCATCATGGTCGACAAGATGACCTATCGGTTCACCGAACCCGAGCCCGGGGACGTCGTCGTGTTCAAGGGGCCGCCCAACTGGAGCATCGGCTACCAGTCGATCCGGTCGGACAACACCGCGATCCGCTGGTTGCAGAATGCGCTCGCAGTGGTCGGGTTCGTCCCACCCGACGAGAACAACCTGGTGAAGCGGATCATCGCGGTCGGAGGACAGACGGTTGCGTGCCGCGCCGACACCGGCCTCACCGTCAACGGGGAACCGCTCGACGAGCCCTACCTCAGTCCGGACACCATGATGGCCGACCCCGCGGTGTACCCGTGCCTGGGCAACGAGTTCGGACCGGTCACGGTGCCCGAGGACCGGGTGTGGGTGATGGGCGACAACCGCACCCACTCGGCGGACTCCCGCACCCATTGCAGTAACCGACCCGAGGACGCGCAACGTGGTCTGCTGTGCACCGGTGACCCCGTTGCCGGGACGATCCCGGTGGACAACATCGTCGGCAAGGCGCGGTTCATCGCCTGGCCGCCGTCACGGTGGGGCGGTGTGAGCTCGGTGGACCCCCAAGAATCCAGCTGAGAGCTGACGGGAGGCCCCCACACTTGCGCGCTGCCTGGCCACCGAGAGTGGTGATCCGCAAATCGTCTGGCCTTCGCACCCTGGAATCCGCGCTGTACCGTGCCGGCCTGGGTCCGGTGGCCGGGGTCGACGAGGTCGGTCGGGGTGCCTGCGCCGGTCCGCTGGTGGTGGCGGCGTGTGTGCTGGGCCCCAACCGGTTGGAAAGTCTTGCGGCGCTCGACGATTCCAAGAGGCTGAACGAAACCGAACGGGAGCGGCTGTTCCCGCTCATCCGTCGGTATGCCCTGGCCTATCACGTGGTCTTCATCCCGTCGGTGGAGGTGGACCGCCGCGGGGTGCACGTCGCCAACATCGAAGGGATGCGACGGGCGGTGGCGGGTCTGCCGGTGCGGCCGGGGTATGTGCTCTCCGACGGATTCCGGGTGCCGGGGCTGCCGACACCGTCACTGCCGGTGGTGGGCGGTGACGCCGCCGCGGCCTGCATTGCCGCGGCGAGCGTGCTGGCCAAGGTCAGCCGCGACCGGCTCATGGTGGCCATGGAGCAGGAGCATCCCGGCTACGGCTTCGCCGAGCACAAGGGCTACAGCACCCGTGCCCACTCCGCGGCGCTGGCCAGCCTCGGCCCGTCCAGACAGCACCGGTACTCGTTCATCAATGTGCGGCGCCTGGTGACAGTCGGCGCTGACGGGGAACCCGGGGAGCATGCAGAACTCACGTGCGGGAAGATTGGGCCAGTGGGTCCTGTGGACTCCGACCTACATGAAGGACAGTTGAGCAGATGAGTGCCGAGGATCTCGAAAAGTACGAAACCGAGATGGAGCTCTCGCTCTACCGCGAGTACAAGGACATCGTCGGACAGTTCAGCTACGTCGTGGAGACCGAGCGGCGGTTCTACCTGGCCAACAGCGTCGAGATGGTGCCGCACAACGCCGACGGCGAGGTCTACTTCGAACTGCGGCTGGCCGACGCCTGGGTCTGGGACATGTACCGGCCCGCGCGGTTCGTCAAACAGGTCCGGGTGATCACGTTCAAAGACGTCAACATCGAAGAGGTCGAGAAGCCGGAGTTGCGGCTGCCCGAGTAGCGCCGGACCGCTGGCGGTCGGTGCCCACGTCACCGGCACCGCACGGTTGCCGACCCGATTCGTCGGGTAGATCTGAGGGACTGCCGAACACTAGGATCCACCGCCCGGAGGAGGCATAATGCCCGCACCGTCCGCCGCCACGTTCTCGCGTCTGGCCGACCTGATCGCCATTCCCGATGCGTCCGACCGCCCCACCCGGCCGGTTGTCGAGGTCTTCACCGGCAGAGAACTGACGACCATCCCGGTGGGCACCGCGCGGGACGCGCTGGACGCCATCGCCCGTGCCCGGGTGGCGCAGCGGGAGTGGGTGGCGCGTTCGGTCGGCGAGCGGGCCGCGGTGTTCCACCGCTACCGCGACCTGGTGCTGAAGAACCTCGATCCGCTGATGGACATGGCGCAGGCCGAGACCGGCAAGTCACGCAACGCCGCGCAGGAGGAGATCCTCGACATCGCGATGACGGCGCGCCACTACGCGCGCGTGGCCCCGAAGCTTCTGCGTCCGCAGCGGGTGACGGGCATGCTGCCGGGTCTCACCAAGACCGTGGTGCGCTACCAGCCCAAGGGCGTCGTCGGAGTGATCGCACCGTGGAACTACCCCATGACGCTCGCAGTGTCGGATGCCATCGCTGCGCTGCTCGCCGGAAATGCGGTGGTACTCAAGCCCGATAGTCAGACGCCGTACTGCGCGCTGGCGTGCGTGGAACTGCTGTACGAAGCCGGACTGCCGCGCGACCTGTTCGCCGTGGTGCCCGGGCAAGGCTCCGTCGTCGGCACGGCGCTGGTGGAGAACACCGAGTACCTGATGTTCACCGGATCGACCGCTACCGGGCAACTGCTGGCCGAGCAGGCCGGTCGCCGGCTGATCGGGTTCTCGGCCGAACTCGGTGGCAAGAACCCGATGATCGTGGCAGCGGGTGCCAACCTGCGCGAGGTCGCCGACGCCGCCGTGCGCGCCTGCTTCGCGAATTCCGGGCAGCTGTGCATCTCGATCGAGCGCATCTACGTCGAGCAGTCGATCGCCGAGGACTTCATCCGGGTGTTCGGTGACCGGGTCCGCAGAATGACGCTGCGCGGTGGCTACGAATTCGGCATCGAGATGGGCAGCCTGATCTCCGAGGAGCAGGTGAAGGCCGTCTCGAGTCACGTCGACGACGCGGTCGTGAAGGGCGCGAAGGTCGTGGCGGGCGGCAAGGCGCGCCCCGATCTGGGGCCCTTGTTCTTCGAACCGACCGTGCTGACGAACGTCCCCGAGGACGCCGAGTGCTATCGCGAGGAAACGTTCGGGCCGCTGGTCTCGATCTACCCGGTGGCGAACGTCGATGAGGCCGTCGCCCGCGCCAACGACACCGAGTACGGGCTGAACGCCAGCGTGTGGGCAGCCAACAAGCGTGAGGGCGAGGAGATCGCCGCCCGGATTCACGCGGGTACGGTCAACGTCGATGAGGGCTACGCCCCGACCTGGGGCAGCACCGGCGCGCCGATGGGTGGCATGGGGGTGTCGGGGATGGGCCGCCGTCACGGTCCCGAGGGGCTTCTCAAGTACACCGAGCCGCAGACCATCGCCACCACCCGTGTTCTCAATCTGGGCGGCCCGCGCGGACTTCCGCCGAAGGTGTGGGCGAAGGTCATGCCGCCGTTCGTCAAGGCGATGCAATGGCTGCCTGGCCGCTGAGCTGACAGGACCGACGCGAGCCGGTCCCGGACATCGAGGTGCGGCGGCGGGCCCTGCTGCTCGTCGCAATCCGGTGACGGAGGGCCCGCTTGCCACAGCTGACACACTGACAAGGTGACGTCTACCCCGCGGTCCTGGCTCACCGACATGGACGGCGTGCTCGTCCGCGAGGAACACGCGCTCCCCGGGGCCGCGGAGTTCCTGCAGCGCCTGGTCGACCGTGAGCGGCCCTTCCTGGTACTGACCAACAACTCCATCTTCACCCCCCGTGACCTCGCGGCGCGGCTGATGCGCGCCGGGCTGTCCGTTCGGGAGGAATCGATCTGGACCTCGGCATTGGCGACCGCGACGTTCCTGGGCGACCAACTGCCCGGCGGCTCCGCCTACGTCATCGGGGAGGCCGGTCTGACCACGGCCCTGCACGAGGCCGGCTACACCCTGACCGACGTCGCGCCCGATTTCGTGGTGCTCGGTGAGACCCGCACCTACTCGTTCGAGGCGATCACCAAGGCTGTCCGCCTCATCCTGGGCGGCGCCCGTTTCATCGCGACGAATCCCGACGTCACCGGACCTTCGACCGAGGGGCCGCTGCCGGCCACCGGTTCTGTTGCGGCGATGATCACGAAGGCGACCGGACGCGAGCCCTACTTCGTCGGTAAACCGAATCCGATGATGTTCCGCAGCGCGATGAACCGGATCGAGGCGCACTCGGAGAACACCGTGATGGTGGGCGACCGGATGGACACCGACATCGTCGCCGGCATCGAGGCGGGTCTGGAGACCATCCTGGTGCTGACGGGGTCCACCAACCTCGACGAGGTCGAGAAGTATCCGTTCCGTCCCAGTCGGGTTCTGCAGTCCATCAACGACGCGATCGAGTTGATCTGAGCGCTCTTGATAGCTTGACCCGATGACCGCTACGTCCGACCCGTCCCGCCCGCTTGCCGGGGTACGGATCGTCGAGATCTCCAGCTTCGTCGCGGTGCCCCTCGCCGGGATGACGTTGACCCAGCTCGGTGCCGAGGTGATCCGTGTCGACCCGATCGGCGGCGCGGCCGACTATCGCCGCTGGCCGCTCACCGAGGGTGGCGAGAGCATCTACTGGGCCGGGCTCAACAAGGGCAAGCGCTCGCTGGCGGTCGACATGCGCTCCGAGGAGGGGCAGCAGTTGGTCGCCCGGCTGATCGCCGACAGCGGCGTGTTCATCACCAATGTTGCCGGCCGACACTGGCATTCCTACGAAACTCTGACAGAGCTGCGGCCTGACCTGATCCATGTGGAGGTGTCGGGACGTGCCGACGGTGGCACCGGCGTCGATTACACCGTCAACGCCGCTATCGGTTTCCCGTTGGTCACGGGGCCGGCCGACCTGGCCACACCCGTCAACCACGTGCTGCCGGCGTGGGATGTCACCTGCGGGTTGTACGCCGCGCTGTCGGTGGTCACCGCGCTGCGTCAGCGCGATGCGACCGGTCACGGCCAGCGCATCAGCATCCCGCTGGAGAACGTGGCGTTGGCGACGGCAGGCAACCTCAGCCTGTTGACCGAGGCGATGGTCAACGGCACCTCCCGCGAACGGATCGGCAACGCCGTCTACGGCACCTACGGACAGAACTTCACCAGTGCCGACGGTGTCGGTTTCATGGTCGTAGCGCTCACCGGCCGGCACTTCCGCGACCTGACGGCGCTGACCGACACCACCGAAGCCGTTGTGGCGCTGGCCGAATCACAGAACGCGGACTTCTCCGACGAGGGTGAGAGATACCGGCACCGTGGTGCGCTGAGTGCGCTGTTCGCCGAATGGTTCGCCGCCCGGTCCGCAGAGGACATTAGCGCCGCGCTCGCGACGACGTCGGTGTTGTGGGAGCGCTACCGGACCTTCGCCGAGACCGCCACAGACGAAAGGGTCACCGCCAACCCGATGTTCACCGAAGTCGACCAGCCGCGGGTGGGTCGCTATCTGGCGCCGGGACTGCCGGTGTCGATCGACGGTGCCTACCCGGCGGCGGTGCCCGCGCCCGCGCTCGGCGACGACACCGCCGCGGTCCTCGGCGATCACCTGGCACTGTCCGCCGAGGAAATCGAGGAGCTGGTCCGATCCGGCACCGTGGCAGGTCCGCGATGAGCACCCTGTTGGATCTGCTGAATGTGACCGCCGGATCCGGGGACACCTGGCAGGGCCGGGGCAGTGGCCCCGCCGGAAAACGGGCCTACGGCGGCCAGTTGGTGGCTCAGTCCCTGGCCGCGGCGTCTCGGACGGTCAACGCGGAAAGGTCGCCGACGAACCTGCACCTGCAGTTCCTGCGCGGGGGAGACGCGGGAGCTCCCGTCGACTATCGGGTGGATCGGGTGTTCGACGGCCGCACCGCGGCCTGCAGAAGGGTCGACGCACTGCAGGACGGGCGGCTACTGGCCACGGCGACCATGTCGTTCGCCGCCGCGATGCCCGGGCCCGAACACGGCCTGCGCGGGTCCATGCCGGAGGACCCGCAGACGCTGCCCCGTACCGGCCCCGCCGGTCCCGCGCCGTCGATGCCGCTGGAAGAACTGGATATCAGGGTCGTCGACGACACGTCCGACGGGCAGTTCGTGCGCCGGTTGTGGTGGCGGGCGACGGTGCCGCTTCCCGCCGAGCCTCTGGTGCACACCCTGATCGCGGTCTATGTCACCGATGTCTACCTGATCGATCCGGCGCTGCAGGTGCACGGGCACTCGATGCGGTCGAGAAGCCACCGCAGCGGAACCACCGATTCCTCGGCCTGGTTTCACTGCGGGATCACCGCAGATCAGTGGAATCTGCTGGAATGCCGCTCACCCGCGGCCGGGCGCGGCCGCGGGGTCGTCACCGCGAGCCTCATCGGCAGCGACGGCGTCATCGCCGCGACCCTGGTTCAGGAGGGCCTGATCGCAGCGCGGGAGCCTGTGCCGGATCCGGCGCGCTGACCCTGCGTTCGGCGAGCCGTATGCGCAGCAGGGTCACCGCTGCGGTGATCGCGACGCCGACGGCGATCGATGCGACGACACCGAGGACCCGATAGCTGCCGAACAGCGGATAGACCTGGTAGTGGGTCAGGTAGGTGTACAGCGAGGCCTCCGCGACCACGCCCGCGACGGCCGCCAGCACCGATGGGCAACGCATCACGGGCACCCAGATCAGCAGGGCGAGTCCGACGAGCACCAGGGTCTCGCGCAGGGTGCTGCCGAAGTAACCGTGCACGCCTACCGCCAACACGATTGACACCAGGACGCGCTGTGGGATCGTCGTCGCCTTCGCCGCCGCCCAGCCCGCCGCGAAGAACCAGAAGGCCAGCACGGTGAACCATGCGTCCCGGCCGATCCCCAGGCCCAGCACGTCGAACCGCAGCAGGACGACGCCGCCCACCAGGAATGCGGTCGCCAGCGTGAACGAATGCCGACGCTCGAGGCGATCCACCGCCGGCAACCAGAACAGCACCGTGAGCGCGACCAGTGTCCACACCAGTACCTCGACGAACCACAGCCGTCCCGCGGTCATGCTGTCGGACGGGCCGACGAACTTGTTGGCCAACAACAGATTCGTCGGATGGTAGTCATCGGTGATCACCAGGGCGATCGCGATCCACAGCACCGACGGCACCGCGACCCAGGCGATCGTGTTGCCCAGATGGCGGATCCGGTCGTTCTGGGGGAGCGGCGTCAGACAGAACCGGCCGAAGTTGTAGCCGGCGACGCCAAGAAGGATGTGGGCGCCGCCCCAGAGTTCGAAGACTTCGGCGTGTGAGCCGACGATGAGCAGGATCGCGACCGCGCGCAGCGCGACGCTGGTCTCCAAGGTGCTGCCCCACGATCGCCACCACCGGTGTGGCGGCGCGGGCTGTGCTTCGAGTTCACGCAGCGACAGCCGCTGCCACTGCGCCGGAAGTTGGCCGAGTGCACGTTCCAGCCGCACCGACATGGCCACGTAGGACAGCGAGTTGCCGCCGAGGTCGACGAAACTTGCGTCGGGGTCGATGTCGGCGGGGTCGAGGTGGAGCACTTCGGCGAAGAGCGCCCGTAGGTCCGCGTGCTGCTGCGGGGCCGTGGCGCTGGTGTCGGAGACCAGGGCACGCGCCGCCGGGTAGTCGGGCTTGCCCGACGCCAGCATCGGCAGCTCCCGCACGGACGCGGCGGCCACGGCGCCCGCGGGAATACCCGCCGCAGCGGCGGCCAGCTGCTGCAGGTCTCTCGGCCGGTGCTCACCGGCGGCCACCACCGCCAGCTGCTCGCCGTTGTCGGTGCACAGCGCACGCAGGCCGTTGTCACGCAAGGTTATCTCGACCTGTGCGAGGTCGACGCGCAGGCCGTACATCTTCACGAAACGGCTTCTGCGGCCGATGACTTCGTACAATCCGTCACCGCCACGGCGGGCGATGTCGCCGGTGTGCAGCGCGTCCATGCTGGACCCGAGTGGCAGATCCTCGGGACCGTGCGCGTAGCCCATCATCACGTTGGGCCCGCGGTACACCAACTCGCCGATGCCGTCCTCGGGCCAGCCGTCGACGGGCTCGAGCGAGAACGAGCCCCCCGGGATCGGCCGGCCGATCGCCGAGGCGCGGCGCAGCGCGAGATCCGGTGGCAGATAGGCCATTCGCGCGGTCGCCTCGGTGGACCCGTACATCACGAACAGCTGCCAGCCCTGCCTGTCGGCCAGCGTGGCGAACCGGCGCACCCGATCGGCGGGCATCTGCCCACCGGCCTGGGTCAGGTAACACAGGTGGGGCAGATGCATCGAGGCGAAGTCGGCCCTCTCGAGCAGTTCGAAGGTGTAAGGAACCCCCGCGAACGTGGTGCCGCGGTGGCGCCGGAACAGATCCCAGAACGCGTCATCGGCCACCGAGTGTTCGGTCAGGATGAGTGCGGCGCCGACCAGCAGATGGCTGTGGACGACCGACAGGCCGTAGCAGTAGGACATCGGCAGCGTGCTTGCCGCCCTGTCGGTGCTGTCGATCTGCAGATATTCGGCGATGGCCGACGCGTTGGCGAGCAGGTTGGCGCGGGAGAGTCGGACCAGTTTCGGGGAACCGGTGCTCCCGGAGGTGGACATCAGCAGGGCGAGATCGTCGTGCAAGTCGTGGCCGGCCCCTGGGCGCAGGTGGACGCCCGTCGCGTCGATGACCACATCGGGCTGGTAGGTGGTGATGACCGCGCTGTGGTCACGCCCGGGCGGCACCGGGATCACCACGTGATCACCGGCCAGGGCGCCCAGGTAGCGGACCAGCGTGTCGACGTCGTTTCTTGTCTCGAGCAGGACCAGGCGACGTCGGTCGCCCAGGTCACGGGCGGCGGCGGCGACCAGGTCGGCGAGCTCGGCGTAGCAGAGCCGCCGCGACTCGGTCAGCACCGCGACGTTCTGGCCATGGCGGCGCAGGTGAGCGACCAGCGGGCTCATCGCAGGGCCCGAGGCACCCGTTCGGGCGCTGGTCGCATCCGGGCAGTCCTTTCGGCGACAGGTGCCGAGCACCTGAGCTGAGGCTTACCGAAGTGAGGATACCATCACCTCAGTTCCTGCCCAAAAGGCGATCACATCCGGCCGAAGCGGCTCCGGATGAAGCTGTACACGCCGAACGCGGCGATCCCCAGCGCGGCGGCGATCAGCAGGAACTTGCCGAACGGCGCCTGCCCCAGGGTCGTGATCGCGGCGTCGAGACCGCTGGCCTTGGCCGGATCAGCCTGCAGGGTGGCGATGATGACCAGCAGTCCGGCGCCGGCGAGCACCAGGCCTTTGGCGACGAACCCGGCGATCCCGGTGGCGACGATCGCGGTGCCGCCCGAGACGCGAAGATCGTCGAGGAACTTCTGCGTCACGCCCTTGTAGACGTGATACCCCCCGACGGCCACCACGGCCAGACCCACGACGATCAGCACCGCCTTGCCCCATCCCGACTGCATCAGCTGAGCGGACATGCCCGCGTTCTGCTGGCCGCTGGACTGGCCACTGCCCATCGCGAACCGCGCGGCGGACAGCGCGATGGCGAAGTTCGCGACGGCCACGCCCAGAGACCGGGCACGTTTCCAGGCCGGGTTGTCGTCATCGGAGCCGGAACGCTCCCCGGGCCGGGAACCGACGACTGCCTCGGCAATGCGCCACAGGCCCAGAGCCACCAGGCCGACCGTCGCGGCCCACAGCATCACCTTGCCGCCGGTCTGGCTGCCCAGGGTGGCCAGCGCGCCCGACTGGTCGGCGTTTCCGCCGCCGCCGGTGAGGGCGAGTTGCAGGATGATGTAGCCGATCAGCAGGTGCAGCACACCGCTGGCGGCGAAGCCGGCCCGAGCGATGTACTCGAAGGCATCGCTGTCGGTGGCCAGGTCGGCGACGCCGTGTACGGACTGGGATGAGGATCTGTTGGCCATGACGCCTCCTGGTCGCGGATGGCGCTGGCATACCCCGGTTTTGACGCCGGCGAAACTGCGGACGTCGAGACGGGTCAGTGCGGGGCGGCGATGATCCGGGTGGCCGCCTCCACGG
>NZ_JBAUJB010000078.1:0-4263 GCF_049683355.1 Mycobacterium sp. | reverse complement strand
GGGGATGGACCGGGAACATCCACGGACCGTCGGATGCGGACAACACCGTCGACGTCAAGCTGCACCACGTCGGCGCGGACCTCGGGGTGGCCTGTCGCAGGATTTCCACGAGTACGGCATGGACTGGCACTCGGACCGCATAGTCTGGCATGTCGACGGCGTCGAGGTCGGAAGGGTCACCCAGGCCCAGTACGAGGCACTCGGGGGCGACTGGACGCCGTTCTCCGGCGCCTGGGACCACTATCTGATCCTCAACGTCGCCGTCGGCAATCCCTGGACCGGCGATCCTGACCCCTCGGCACCCTTCCGGGCGCAGATGAAAGTCGACTGGGTGAAGACCTACACGTTGTAGCGAACGCTGGACGGGTACATGCTGGGAACAGAGCCCAAGAACCCGACGTTAGGAATGACGTGGCTACCCAAGACCTGACTGCTGAACGGTTCAACGACACCATCAACGACAACGAAATCGTGCTCGTGGATTTCTGGGCGTCGTGGTGCGGGCCGTGCAAGCAGTTCGCGCCGACCTTCTCGGCGTCGTCGGACAAACATCCCGATGTGGTGTACGCCAAGGTGGACACCGAGGCCGAGCAGCAGCTGGCCGCTGCCGCAGACATCCGCTCGATCCCGACCTTGATGGCGTTCAAGAAGGGCAAGCTGGTGTTCAACCAGGCCGGCGCCCTGCCGCCGGCGGCGTTGGAGGATCTGGTCCAGAAGGTCAAGGAGTTCGACATCGACGCTGCGACGGCAGCCCAGGACGACGGTGAGGCCCCCGGTCCGCAGTAGCGCCTGACCCGACGCCCGATACCGTGCAGGCGTGACCGAAGACACTCCTGCGCAGTTCGTCCTGGTAGACCGTCCGCGCCCGCATATCGCGCTGGTGACGTTCAACCGGCCCGAGCGGATGAACTCGATGGCCTTCGACATCATGGTCCCGCTCAAAAAGGTCCTCGACGAGCTCAACTCCGACAACACGGTGCGCGCGATCGTGCTGACCGGTGCGGGGCGAGGGTTCTCCTCGGGGGCCGATCACAAGTCGGCCGGGTCGGTTCCCCATGTCGACGGCCTGACCAGACCGACGTTCGCGCTGCGCTCGATGGAGGTTCTCGACGACGTCATTTTGGCGTTGCGCAAAATGCACCAGCCGGTCATCGCGGCGGTGAACGGCGCGGCGATCGGCGGGGGACTGTGCCTGGCACTGGCCTGCGACATCCGCGTCGCGGCCAGCGGCGCCTACTTCCGCGCGGCAGGCATCAACCTCGGGCTGACCGCCAGCGAACTGGGCCTGTCGTTCCTGTTGCCGCGCGATCGGCACCTCGCGGGCCTTCGAGATGATGCTGACCGGGCGCGATGTCACCGCCGAAGAAGCCGAGCGGAGTGGTTTGGTGTCGCGCGCGGTGCCCGAGTCCGAGCTTCTCGAGGTGTGCTTCGACATGGCGGCGCGGATCGCTTCGTTCTCGAGGCCGGGTATCGAGTTGACCAAACGCACACTGTGGAGTGGACTGGACGCCACTAGCCTGGAAGGGCACATGCAGGCCGAGGGTCTGGGACAGTTGTACCTTCGTCTGCTCACCAGCAACTTCGAGGAAGCGGTCGCCGCGCGTGCCCAGCGGCGCGCCCCCGCCTTCACCGACGACAAGTAAGTAGGGACATCAGCGTGATCACCGCAACGGACCTCGAGGTCCGCGCCGGGGCGCGCACCCTGCTCTCGGTCGACGGGGCGGCGCTGCGGATCCAGCCCGGCGACCGCATCGGTCTGGTCGGTCGAAACGGGGCCGGCAAGACCACCACCATGCGCATTCTGGCCGGGGAGGGCGAGCCCTACGCAGGGACCGTCACCCGCGTCGGAGAGGTCGGCTACCTGCCGCAGGACCCCCGCGAAGGTGACCTCGACATGCTGGCCCGCGACCGGGTGCTGTCGGCGCGCGGTCTGGACACCCTGCTCACCGATCTGGAGAAGCAGCAGGTGCTGATGGCCGAGGTGGCCGACGACGACGCCCGTGACAAGGCGATCAAGCGCTACGGAGTGCTCGAAGAGCGGTTTGCCGCGCTGGGTGGGTACGCCGCCGAGAGTGAAGCCGGCCGGATCTGCGCCAGTCTGGGCCTGCCCGAGCGCATTCTGACCCAGCCGCTGCGCACGCTGTCGGGTGGCCAACGTCGCCGCGTCGAGCTCAGCCGCATCCTGTTCGCCGCGTCTGACACCGGCTCTGGATCGGACACGACGCTGCTCCTCGACGAGCCCACCAACCACCTCGATGCCGACTCCATCGGGTGGTTGCGCACGTTTCTGCAGAACCACACAGGTGGTCTCGTGGTGATCAGCCACGACGTGGACCTGCTCGCCGACGTCGTGAACCGGGTGTGGTTCCTCGATGCGGTGCGTGGCGAGGCCGACGTCTACAACATGGGTTGGCAGAAGTACCTGGATGCCCGTGCCACCGATGAGCAACGCCGCCGCCGGGAACGTGCCAACGCCGAGAAGAAGGCGTCGGCGCTGCGCACCCAGGCGGCCAAGATGGGCGCCAAGGCCACCAAAGCCGTTGCCGCGCAGAATATGCTGAAGCGGGCCGAGCGGATGATCGCCGAGCTCGACGACGAGCGGGTGGCCGACAAGGTCGCCCGAATCAGGTTTCCCACGCCCGCGGTGTGCGGTCGAACCCCGTTGGTGGCCAAGGGCCTGACCAAGGTATTCGGCTCCCTGGAGGTGTTCACGGGCGTCGACCTGGCGATCGACAAGGGATCTCGGGTGGTCATCCTCGGACTCAACGGTGCGGGTAAAACCACGCTGCTGCGCATCCTTGCGGGAACCGAGTTGCCCGATGCGGGGGTGATCGAGCCAGGGCATGGCCTCAAGCTCGGCTACTTCGCGCAGGAACACGACACGATCGACGGGTCGGCCTCGGTCTGGGAGAACATCCGCCATGCCGCCCCGGACACCGGTGAGCAGGACCTCCGCGGCCTGTTGGGGGCGTTCATGTTCAGCGGCGCGCAACTCGACCAGCCCGCAGGCACCCTCTCGGGCGGCGAGAAGACACGATTGGCGCTGGCCGGACTGGTCGCCTCGACGGCGAACGTGTTGCTGCTCGACGAGCCGACGAACAACCTCGATCCGGCGTCGCGCGAACAGGTGCTCGACGCACTGCGCAGCTACCGGGGCGCGGTGGTGCTGGTGACCCACGACCCCGGGGCCGCCGAGGCATTGGACCCGCAGCGGGTGGTGCTGCTGCCCGACGGCACCGAGGACTTCTGGTCCGACGAATACCGCGACCTGATCGAGCTCGCCTGATCTTTCGCGTGTCAACAGTTCCCGCGCCGGGTATGCCTAGGCATCAACCGCGGGGAGGCGCCGATGAAGCAGGACAGCAAAACCAGGGAACAGTTGATCAGCGAGCTCCGCCACGAGTACGAGCGCGGGGCGAGTATCCGGTCACTGGTGGCATCGACCGGCCGCTCCTACGGCTCGATTCACAGCATGCTGCGCGAATCTGGCACCGCAATGCGCAGCCGCGGCGGCCCCAACCATCGCGGCCGCCGGTGACGGGTCACCGTTGCCGGACCGAGTCCTCGACCAGATCCAGCACGGCGCCGAGCCTTTCGGGATCGTCACCGGAAGCCAGTCGCGCCACCAGGCCGTCGAGGACCAACTCGAGGTAGGTGCGCAGCACCTCGCCGGGCACGTCGTCACGCAGCCGTCCCGCCTGCTTCTGGCGCCGTAGTCGCTCGGTGGTGGCCGCCGACAGTTCGGCGGAGCGTTCCGCCCAGCCCTGGCTGAAGGCAGGGTCGTTGCGCAGCTTGCGTGCGATCTCCAGCCGGGTGGCCAGCCAGTCGAACTGTTCCGGTGCGGCGAGCATCTCCCGCATCACCTGGATCAGCCCCTCCCGCGTCGCCACCTCGGCCATCCGCTCGGCGTCCTCGCGGGCCAGCTCGAAGAACAGCGTGTCCTTGTCGCGGAAGTGATGGAAGATCGCGCCGCGCGACAGCCCGATGGTCTGCTCGAGTCGTCGGACTGTCGCCCGGTCGTAGCCGTGCTCGGCGAAGCACCGCCGGGCACCGTCGAGAATCTGACGACGCCGTGCCGCCAGATGATCGTCGGTGACCCGGGGCACCTGCTACGACTTCAGCATGTTGCGCAGCACGTACTGCAGGATGCCGCCGTTGCGGTAGTAGTCCGCCTCGCCGGGGGTGTCGATGCGCACCACGGCGTCGAACTCGACCTCGCCGCCGTCCTGCTTGGTGGCCTTCACATGCACCGTCCTGGGCGTA